>NZ_JAUMKF010000025.1:0-44692 GCF_030519405.1 Bacillus sp. C28GYM-DRY-1 | reverse complement strand
CATACCTAGCCAAACGGAGCTAGGTATGCGGGAGCTCTTTTTCTGTTTTTGAAATCAGCTGAATATCCAAAAAAACAGCGTAAAACAAAAAAAGCTTGTAGAAAAACATCGTTTTCTCTACAAGCTGGACAGCGTGAAGCTGTTCTTTTTATGTTGGCAGATCATGATCTTTTGTTTATAATGGAAAAAATATTCAGGGAGTGATCAGATTGAAAATCGCTGTCATCGGACTCGGCAATATGGGACAGCCCATTGCCAGAAATGTACTTCAAGCAGGCTACAAATTGACTGTTTATAATCGAACGAAACAAAAGACGGAAGAACTTGCATCAGGAGGCGCACAGGCAGCTGACACGCCGCGACAGGCGACAGAGTCAGCTGATATTGTCATCACGATGCTTTCAGATGACGATTCTGTCAGCGACGTGACATTCGGAAAAGATGGGCTGATTGAAGGGTTAGCCAAGAACGGCATTCACATTTCGATGAGCACGATCAGTGTTGAGTTCTCAGAAAAGCTCGCAGCAGCTCATGCGGAGAAAGGACAATCCTTCCTCGCCGCTCCTGTGCTCGGAAGGCCGGATGCCGCCGCCAAAGCCGCGCTCCGCATCATAACAGCCGGACCAGCGGAAGCAAAGCAAACAGCCAAGCCTCTGCTTGACAGCCTGAGTCAGCAGGTATTTGACGTCGGCGATGAAAGCAAGACGGCAAATGCAGCCAAAATCAGCATCAATTTCTTGCTCGTGTCCATGCTGGAGGCGTTATCTGAATCATTCTTACTGATGGAGAAGTATGGCTTAGAACAAAAACAATTTTTAGAAATCGCCAGCGCGCTCTTTGGCTCTCCTGTCTACCAAAATTACGGAACCATCATGGCCGAGCAGAAATTTGAGCCGGCCGGTTTCAAAATGTCTTTAGGGCTGAAGGATACCAATCTGGCACTCGCCGCCGCAGAACAGGTCTCTGCACACCTCCCTCTTGCCGAGCTGGCCAAGAGCCATTTTGAAAGCGGAGTTGAAAAAGGCTTCGGAGACTTGGATTGGGCCGCGCTTATCAAATGTATAAAATAATAAGAGAGCCTCTCCGTTTAAGGAGAGGCTCTTCCCGTTACAAAGACGGCAGCTTCATCTCTTTCTCAAACATCAAATCATCAATGCTTTTAAATGTATAACCTTGTTTTTTCAGATCTGTGATCGCATCATCCAGAGCTTCGGCATTGTCCCTCGATACGGTGTGAAGCAGATAAATGGCTCCTGGATGCGCCTGTTTGATCATATGATCATAGGCATATTTCTTCCCTTTTTGGTTGTTGATTTTCCAATCAACAAAAGCAACCGACCAGAAAACGGTTTGATAGCCTAAGCGTTTCGTTTCTTTCAGCACGTATTCACTGAATACGCCGCGGGGCGGGCGCAGATACAGGTTGTCCTGCTCTCCTGTAATTTTATAGACCTCCTCGTTGACTGAATCAAGTTCGTCCTGAATTTGGTCAGCCGTTTTTGTGGTTAGGTCCGGATGGTGAAAGGAATGATTGCCGATAATATGGCCTTCATCTGACATTCGTTTAATCAGCTCGGGCTGATCCTTTACGAAATGCCCTGTGACAAAAAATGTTCCGGTTACGCGATGTTTTTTTAAGACATCAAGCACTTTTGGCGTATAGCCATTTTCATAGCCGTTATCAAACGTCAAGTAAATCGTCTTTTCCTTCGTATGACCTAAATAAAACGCATCATATTTTTCAATTAACCGGTTCAGCTGCTTCCCGGCATCGGGCGGCTGATGGTTGACACTTCGTTTAAAGCCCCAATTGATCGGCTCATTCGCCACCGCTCCCGCCTGTGCTGCGCCCCCGGCAAGCAAGACGGCTGCACAGCATATTGAACACATCCATTTCATGGCCAGCGCTCCTTCTGCATTTTTTCTTATTTTACAGAAAGGCGCTTCGTTTTATACTGACGCTTTATGCCAAACAAAAAACCGCGGCGTGTGCGCGGTTTTATTCCCAGTCTTTTTTAAAGCGTTCATATTTGGCTTCAAGGTCATCAAGCATGCTGATGAGCCTATCTATATCTTCAACGTCGGTTGCTTCAGGGTCTAATGAATCGATGACGTTCATAAACATGTCAAGTCTGTTCTTTAAATAATCAATCTGCTGATCCTTATTGTTTACGGCGTTCCCCATTCTGTTCCTCCATTCATTTTTTACTATGGTAGCTCATTTTTTGCTGTTTTTCAATCACTGCGCTACTTGCGATCTTGACAAATCAGGTCTAAAATTAACTGTTGGCAGCGTTAGTATGCCCCATTTATAAAGGAGTTAGATAGTCATGACACAAAACACGAAGCTGCGTCCAATTACACCTGAGTTTGATCCTTGGGAAGCCTATATGGATGTTGACCAGTATGGAGACATGCAGCTGACAAACGTTGAATTCACAACGACGACACTGTGCAATATGAGATGCGAGCATTGTGCTGTAGGCTATACATTGCAGCCTAAAGACCCGAATGCTCTGCCAATAGATCTTCTATTAAAACGGTTGGAGGAAATCCCGCGCCTGAGATCCATCAGTATTACAGGCGGAGAGCCGATGCTTTCGTTAAAATCAGTAAAAGAATATGTCGTTCCGTTATTGAAATATGCCCACGAACGGGGTGTGCGGACGCAAATCAATTCCAACCTGACCCTTGATATTGATCGATACGAATGGATTATTCCGTATCTTGATGTCCTGCATATTTCTCATAACTGGGGTACAGTTGAGGATTTTGCGGAGATCGGCTTTGCGATGATGGACAGAAAACCGACATTCGAACAGCGCGCGCGTTATTTTGATAAAATGATCGAAAACAGCCGCACACTCGTGGATGCCGGGGTGATGGTATCTGCGGAAACGATGCTCAATAAACGCACACTTCCGCATATTGAGCATATTCACCGCCAAATCACAGAAGATATGAAATGTCAGCGTCACGAAGTCCATCCGATGTATCCGAGCGATTTCGCAAGCGCTCTTGAATCTCTCAGCCTGAAAGAGATGAGACAGGCCATTCACCGCTTGTTGGACATTCGTGATGAAAACACGTGGATGCTGTTCGGGACACTGCCGTTTTATGCCTGCAGTGCGGACGAAGAAGATCAAAAGCTGCTTCGCCGGCTTCGCGCGGCGAAAAACGTTACTGTGAGAAACGACCCTGACGGCCGTTCCCGGCTGAATGTGAACATTTTCGACGGGAACATCATCGTGACTGATTTCGGCGACACACCGCCGCTCGGCAATATTCAGACGGACAGCCTCCCTTCCGCCTATGAAAAATGGAGAGAGACGAAGCTTGCGAAAGAGCTGAATTGCCACTGCCCGAATGTTCGATGCCTCGGGCCGAATGTTCTCGTTAAAAATAGTTATTATCAAGATGTGGATTTTACAAAACGTCAAGCCAGGAGTTAGATGCGAATGGAAGAAACACTCACGGAGATTTTTCAGAATAAAATCGTCGATATTCTCCTCATTGCTGTTATCCTTTGGATCGGCGTCTTTATCATTAACCGGCTAGTCCAGCTATTCTTTAAACGGACGGACTTTATTGAAGAAAGAAAAGAAAAAACAATCGAAAGCCTTATCCGTTCTGTCACCCAGTACACAGCGACGATTGGTTTTATCTTTTACGTGATATCTTTATTTGTGCATGATTTTGGCAAAATATTAGCTGGGGCTGGAGTAGCCGGTATCGTCATCGGTTTTGGCGCCCAATCGCTGATCAAGGACGTGCTGGCGGGTGTGTTCTTAATTTATGAACGACAGCTGCACAAAGGCGATTATGTCACCGTCAACAATTTGTTTAACGGGACTGTGGAGGAAATCGGCCTTCGCTCGCTGCAAATCCGGGAATGGAGCGGGAAGCTGCTCACCATCAGCAACGGTGAGGTCAGACAGATAGAGAACTATAATATCGATTTTATGAGGATTACCGAATCCTTTCTCATCAGCTTTAAAGAAGATCCGGACCGCGTGTACAACGTATTGGAAGAAGCATGTGACATGCTGAATGAAGAGCTTCAGGATTCATTGAAGCGAGATGAATTCGGCAATCCAACAGAACCGTTTCAAATCCACGGGATCACCGCGTTGAATAAAATCAATCGCGGCGTTGAATTCACGGTAAAAGGCATGGTGAAAGATGATGATTATTTCAGCGCCAGCCTTGCAGTAAGACGGGTTCTCGTTCGCCAGCTGTATCAAAACAATGTGCAAATGCTTGAGGAAGCGGTCAGAATTGAGAGAACGCAATAAATAAAAAACTGATTCCAAGTTGGAATCAGTTTTTTGTTTATCTTGGCTGCGAGGAAAGCTGAAAGCTAAACGTGACGTGGTCTTGAACCGGAATCCAAGCGCCGATTCCCTGTGAGGTGACATTTTTTACGACAAGTTTTCGTTTATTCCCTTTCAGGACTAAGTATACTTCTCCGTAAGTCACTTTTCCTTTTTCATTCACAGCCGGTGCATATGCATGAAGATAACCGAGTTTTTTAGGAGCGACTTTATAAATTTGATCCCGCTTTGTACCCGCTCCGACAACCGTATCAAATGCAAGCGGAAGGTTCGTTTTCTTCATCGCCTTCAGCATCATCATGCTTTTGACATCTTCAGCATTTGGAACCTTAGCTGTCAGTCCGCCCTTCACTTTGTATTGCTGTTCCTGGGCATAATGCATTTCAGCCGTTTCTTTTCCGCCACGGTTATCTGCACGGTTTGTGTTGATTTTTTTATATTCCCAGTTCGCGACTGTTTCATTTGAGTCATAGCCGAGCGCCCATTTCCCGAGAAATATCGTCGCCCGGTAGCCGACTGCGAGCGGTGTACCGGATATGTTGGACTCATTCAGCATTTTGATAAGGTGCGGGTTTTCAATCTTCACCTCAGAATGATCAAGCAATTCCTTTGCCAGCTTGCTCGGCTGAAGCATCGGCTGATCCTGAGAAGCGTTCGGGTATGTGTTTTCCTTTGAAATGCTAGCGACAGAATTAGGAACCTTAAACTGCTTTTTCGCGTGGATGGGCTGAACACCGAAAAAACTAAAGAATAACAGCACAATAAGTGTGGAATGAAATAGCTTTTTCATCATATCACTCTTTCTATGGCATTTTCCCTTAGTCTTTTCATCCCGGTTTGTTGTTATCCATCATTTTTTTAGATTATAGAAGGAAAAAGCCGATCGCCATAATGACATATGCGGCAAGCAATGTCGCCCCTTCAAACCAGTTGGAATCCCCGTCATTTGAAATGGCGATCATCAAGAGAACCGAGGATACCATCGCAACGAGCTCCGGCAGTGTAAAGACTAGCGGCATGCTTACCGGGAAAAAGATAGAACAGATCACAAGAACCGGTGCGACAAACATAGCAATCTGCAGCGTCGAGCCGACTGCGATTTCAACTGCAATATCCATTTTATTTTTATAGGCCATAATGATGGCTGACGCATGCTCCGCGGCATTACCGACAATCGCGACGATGATAACCCCGATAAACAGCTCGCTCCAGCCGAACTGTTCAGCCACCGAATGGAATGTGTGCACTAGGTTTTCGGAAATGTATGCCACGGCAATCGTTGCCGCAAACAAAACAATCGTAGCAACCTTGCCTGACCATTCCGGCTCCTCTTCTTCCACATGCTGGGTGGCATTGTTCGGCTGATAAACACCGCGGTGTGTGACGAGCTTAAAGTACAGAGCAGCCACATACAACAGAATTAAAATAACGCTGATGCCGATGCTTAAATTAAGCTTGCTCACGTCACCCATACCAACGGAGAATACCTCCGGAATCACGAAAGCGACAATGATGGCAAAAATCAAAAGCCCGGAATTATGGCGTGCATCATGGATATTAAACTCCTGCCGTTTATATTTTAAACCGCCGACAAAAAATGATAAGCCTGCCACCAGCAGCAGGTTCCCCAGCACTGAACCGGTTAAAGAAGCAAGCACGATTCCAGTTAACCCTTCCTTTAATGCAAAAATAGAAATGATCAGCTCAACCGCATTTCCAAAGGTGGCATTCAACAAACCGCCGATCCGCGGTCCTGCAATAATGGCCAGCGATTCTGTCGCCCTCCCCATATAGCTTGCCAGTGCGATAATCGTTACGCAATATACTGCAAAGAGAATGGCAGAAGGCCAATGCATGAAACTGCCGATTACAGAAAGCGGAATTCCCGCCGCTACTAAAATAAAAAAGATACGACTCATGGTGAAATGCTCCTTTTATATGACTTGTTTTATTTTTATTCTTCACAAAAATCATCATGATTACACGAGTTCAAATGATTACTTGTGATATAGGCTTTTTTTATGTTGCCCCCTTTTGGAAATCATTGTACGATCAACTTAGCTTCCACATAAGGAGAAAAATACGATGTCACGATTTCATTTCTTTATCCTTGTTTTGCTCGTTTCCATTTCCGGGTTTTCACAAGGCATGCTGCTGCCTGTCATCTCGATTATTTTTGAAACAAATGGGGAATCGGCCGCCATCAATGGCCTGCACGCGACCGGATTGTATATCGGCGTGCTTTTGGCTTCGCCGTTTATGGAAGCGCCGCTCAGAAAACTCGGATTCAAGCCGCTAATCGTCATTGGCGGAAGCATTGTCATTTTAAGCTTGTTCGGATTTATTTGGCTTCATTCGGTTTGGATCTGGTTCCTGCTTCGCCTGTTTATCGGAATCGGCGACCACATGCTACACTTTTCTACGCAAACGTGGGTGACTTCCATGTCATCGAAACAAAATCGCGGAAGAAACCTGTCAATTTACGGGCTTTCCTTCGGCCTTGGCTTTGCCGCGGGCCCGTTCATGGTTCCGCTTGTCAAGCTGAGCCCGGCGCTGCCTTTTATCGTGTCCGGCTGCTTCAGTCTGTTTGCGTGGCTTTTTGTTTTCTTTCTACAAAATGCATACCCGGAAACCAGTCCTCACGAAACCAAATCAGACAATAGTTTCAGGCGGTTTTATCAAGCCATGCTGTTTGGATGGGTTGCCTTTATGCCTACATTTGGCTATGGCTTTCTGGAGACGGCGCTAAACGGAAGCTTTCCGGTGTATGCGCTCCGTTTGGGGATATCTGTAGACGCAGTGGCACTGATCCTTCCCGCATTTGCGATTGGAAGCATTATCTTTCAGTTTCCGCTCGGCATCCTCAGTGATAAATACGGGCGGCGGAATGTGCTGCTTGTGATTTTGCTGACAGGGGCGCTCTGCTTTCTCATCGCCGGCGTGTTTCCTTTGCCTTACGTAATCGGCTGCTGTTTTTTTATTGCGGGAATGGCAGTCGGATCAACCTTTACCCTTGGCATCAGCTATATGACAGACCTGCTTCCGCCCCACCTGCTGCCTGCGGGGAACCTGCTTTGCGGCATTACATTCAGTCTCGGCAGCATCCTCGGTCCAATTGCCGGCGGCTGGTATATGCAGACATTTGATAGCGCAAACTTGTTTTATTTCATTACCCTCACGCTAAGTGGTGTGTGGCTGGCACTTATGCTGGGCAAACCAAAAAGCTGGTCACCAGCCGAAGCCTATTCTTCATCTTCTTAATCCAAACAGCCTCCTGACATGATGTCAGGAGGCTGTTGTGCTAATGATAGCCGTTTTGTCCGTTGGCGCTTCCGCTTGTTTTATGGCTCGATTTGCTTTTCGAATTTTGTTTGTTATGGCTTCCGCCTTTTTTTGTATGCTTGCTCATCACGATAGCCCCCCGACTTCTTTTTGAACCGAAGTTCCCTTATAGGGTGCGCTAATGATAGGGATTTTCATCAGGAAGCTTTTTACGTTTATGTAAAAGAGCGTTGATTTCTCCCCCTAGAATAATTAAAATGCCGCTCAGGTAAAACCAAATCATCAGGACAATGATTCCCCCGATGCTTCCATATGTGGCGCTATAGTTGGCAAACGTGCTGACGTAAAATGAAAACAAGGTGCTGACAACGATCCAGCCGATGGTCGCAAACACCGCACCCGGCATGACAAACCGAAGGGACAGTTTTTTGTTCGGCGCAATCACATACAGGGCGAAAAAAACGATTAGCAGCACAAGCGGGCTGACACCCCAGCGAATTGCGGCCCATATAGATAAAAACAGATCCGATGCGCCGACAAAATCTGACGCGAGCATTCCAAGCTCCCGGCCGAATACCGGCAGTAGCAAGGCCACTAAAATCGTAAATACCATGGCGATCGTCAGAAAAATTGAGGTTAGACGAACAATGATGAAAGAGCGGTTTTCCTCCACTTCATACGCGTGGTTTAATGATCGGACGATGGCGTTCATTCCATTAGACGCAGACCATAAAGCCGCGATAATCCCGAATGACAGCAAACCGCCATTTCGATTATTTAAGGTTTGATGTGTAATGGATTCAACGAGAGACATCGCACTGTCGGGAGCATATTGTCTTACAACTCCCAGAACATCATTAGTAGAAATAGGCAGATACGCGGTGAGGTTCAGTATAAAAATCAAAAACGGAAACAATGACAAAAGAAAGAAATACGCCAGCTCCGCTGATTTGCTTTGCCCTTCATGAAGGGTGTATCTGCTGAAAAGCTCTTTCAAAAAATTCATGTCGTCTCACCTCGCATGTTTGATCATTGCTTTGAAAAATGCTCTTTCGTTTCTTGTACGAGCTCCATCACTTGCGGAGTTGTTTTCTTCAGCTCTTTCACCTGCTGATTCACAAAGCCGACTTCATCTGACAGCGTTTGGGCCAGTTTCTTGGCCTCATCCACTTTTGTGATGACGGTGTTTTTCAACAGCTCTGGATTGCTTTTGTACAATGAAAGTTTATGCTTGCATGTCAGCCATCTCATGCCGCATGCCTGTCTTGTCGGCTTATGGAGCAGTGATAACGCCGCACCTGCCGCAGCTCCGAGAAATATCCCTTTCAACATCAAACGTTCGTTGTTCATACAAATTCTCCTTTCACTCACAATTGTTTTTCTTTTTGAATGGATGCAAGCAAATGCTCACAGCCCAATTTGATTAATTGGCAGACCTCTTCAAAATTCCCTGTGTAGTAAGGATCGGGAACGTCAGCCAAATCTGAATCTTCAACATAGTCCAACAGCCTTTTGATATGCGATGTGTTCTTGAAGCCCGCCATGCTTCTGAGGCTCCCGATATTTTCTGCATCCATCGCAATGATGTAATCAAAATCGGCCAGATCCTGTTCGCGGACTTGACGGGCCAGCATGCCCTCAAAGCTGATACCTTCTCTCTGCAAGATCTCCCGCGTTCCTTCATGTGGCGGATTGCCGATGTGCCAGTCGCCGATACCGGCTGAGTCCGTCTTGATTTTCCCCTCTAATCCTTTTTTGGCTGCCAAGTCGCGAAAAATCGCTTCCGCCATCGGAGACCGGCATATGTTTCCTAAACAAACAAATAACACGCTTATCATGCTGTGTAACCTCCCTATTCTTTGCCCATATTTCTCTAAAAAGAAACCTTCATCAATATCTTAGTAGGATGTTCATTTCCTTTTCAACTGATGTCTCCACTTTTTTGAAATCAACAGCGAGCTCTAAGAATAGGGTTTTTTTCTGATCGAATTCTGTTAGAATAAAACATACCGAATATCGTGCAAAGAAAGGATGGAACCATTTGTCCAGCCCAAATACAGAAACGTTAACTCAAATGATTGAAGAGATTTCCCAAAAACTGAACATGCTGAATGTCGGCGTGATTAAGGCGGAGGATTTCAGTGATGAAAAGATTGAAGACCTCACATACCTTCACAGCATGGTGATGAAAAAACAATCATTCAGCCCTAGTGAAATGCAGGCGATTGCTCAAGAACTAGCCTCACTTCGTAAATAAATGAGACTGGCCGGAAACTCGGCGAGTCTTTTTTATCATTGCCACAAAACCAGTTTCCCTTAAAACAGGCGTCATGAATTCTATTTTTGCATACTGTGGCAGGATGCCCTCGCTTTCCGTTATTTGACCGGTAAAGAAATGCCGTTGATGACAATGTTTGAAAATAAGATTTGAAGGAGTACACAAGCATGAAAACGACACCTATCAAAACAGCATCCGGAATGTATATCAACTACTTCTTTCTGGGGATGGTCAACATCATTCTGGCATCCAATATGTCCTCTTTAACGAAACAGTGGAATACCGATCCGACTGGCATCAGTTATGTCATTGCTGCTATCGGCTTCGGCAAACTGCTGACATACGGAATGTCCGGTGTTTTATCAGATAAAATTGGCAGAAAGCCGCTTGTTGTCGCTTCTGCAGGAATTATGGCCGTCTTTTTAGTCGGTATTCCTTTGTCACCGAGCTATGAACTGGCGTTTGTGTTCGCCTTATTAGCCGGTGCCGCAAATTCAGCGATGGACGCTGGTACATATCCGGCCTTAACCGAGCTCTTCCCGGCTGCTTCCGGATCGGCGAATGTCCTGGTCAAAGCCTTTATGTCTGTTGGAGCCACTCTATTGCCGCTTTTGATCACATTTTTGTCAAACCACAGCCTGTTTTACGGATTTGCCTTTTATCTGCCGGCAGCAGTCTATGCGCTGAATATCGTTTATCTGTCAACGCTTTCGTTTCCTAAGAAACAGAGACCAACGAACAGCAGCCAACAGGAATCTCCAGCTTTCTTGTCTGAACCTGTTTTTCAGAAAGAAGGCACCGCACTGATCATTATCGGTTTTACATCCACGGCTTTATTTACGGTTTCTCAAATCTGGCTTCCGAGCTATGCGCAAAAGGCCGCCGGTTTAGCTGAATCAGCATCCGTGCAATTGCTTAGTTATTACAGCATAGGTTCTCTGATATCTGTATTATTATTAGCCGTTTTGCTGAACAGATGGGTCAAGCCCGTCATGATTACACTCTTATATCCTGTTATGACTTTATGTACGCTCGCTGTCATGCTGACGGTTCATGTCCCGGTTGTGCTGGACATCACCGCCTTTTTCTTAGGCTTTTCTACCGCAGGTGTATTTCAAATTACCATTACATTAATGACAGAGCTTTTTTGGAAGCGAAAAGGAACCGTTACCGGAATTGTAGCAACTGCTTCAAGCATCGCGTCGATTGTGCTGCCGATTGCCACCGGGCTTATCGCAAAAGCGGGAGGCATCGCACATATCTTTATGTTCGACTTTTGCATTGCGGTTATCGGAACAGCTGCAGCAGCCTTCTTGTATTACAGGTACAAGAAACTGACAAGTGCTCCTGCAGATGCCAGGCTGTAATCAACAAAAAACGGACGCCTAGGAGCGTCCGTTTTTCTTACTTCTCAAGCAATGCCAACGATTCACGATTAAACGCCGGAATATCATCCGGTGTGCGGCTTGTGACCAATTGACCTTGGCAAACAACCACTTCCTTGTCCACAACGTCGGCACCCGCGTTTTCCATGTCAACACGAATAGACGTATAGCCTGTCGCTTTTCGGCCATCGAGCGCTTTCGCATTGATTAAAAGCTGCGGGCCGTGGCAAATGGCAAATACCGGTTTTTTGTCAGTCATAAACGCTTTTGTAAATTGGACGAAACGGTCGTCAGCGCGAAGCTGGTCTGGTGAAAATCCTCCGGGAATCAAAAGCGCATCAAAGTCTGAAGGGTTTACGTCGTCAATGGACGCATCAACCGTCACTTCCGCGTTCCCCTGCTTGCCTTTTACTGTTTTTCCTTTTTCATTTTCGATAACAGTCAGTTCATGTCCCGCTTCCTTAAAGGCTTTCGCAGGTTCAGTGTACTCGCTGTCCTCAAAATAATCTGTCAAAACAACTGCAATTTTTTTCGCCATGATTCATGACCTCCCGCTTTAATATGTCTACATAATACACTCTACCCCAGCCACACTAAAATAAACATTCCGCGAATCTGACAAACGATATGCATAAATACCCAGTATTTGTCGTTTGATGCCGCTACATAATACTCATTTTTCTCCCTTTTACAATAATCATAAAGAAACACCTACAAATAGTTACAAATTATTCTTACAATAGGAGCTGTAACACGAATTTCGTTGAAAGGTGGAGAACTGGTGAGAATACAGAAAAGACGAACACATGTCGGTAACATTCTCCGTATTCTTTTGCCCCTGATTATGATATTTAGCCTAATCCTCCCAACACCACCCATTCATGCAGAAGAAAGCGCGGCACCAAAGGTACAACTGAGTATTTTGGCCACGACTGATATTCATGCCAACATGATGGATTACGATTACTACAGCGATAAAGAAACGACGGATTTCGGGCTGGCAAGAACGGCACAGCTGATCCAAAAGCACCGCGAACAAAACCCAAACACCCTGCTTGTCGATAACGGCGACTTGATTCAAGGGAATCCGCTGGGCGAATACGCGGTCAAATATGAAAAAGAAGACATTATCTCCGGCGCAAAAACCCACCCGATCATCAGCGTCATGAATGCGCTGAAATACGATGCCGGCACATTGGGGAATCATGAATTCAATTACGGGCTCGACTTTCTCGACGGCACGATCAAGGGCGCCGATTTCCCGATTGTAAATGCCAACGTCAAAACAACAAGCGGCGACAACCGTTATACGCCGTATGTCATTAAAGAAAAAAACGTCGCTGACGAAAGCGGCAAAGAGCAGAAAGTGAAGGTTGGCTACATAGGCTTTGTCCCCCCGCAAATCATGACGTGGGACAAAAAGAATCTTGAGGGCCAGGTTCAGGTGCAAGATATTGTAGAATCCGCCAATGAAACGATCCCGAAAATGAAGGCGGAAGGCGCAGATATCATAATTGCACTTGCCCACAGCGGTATTGAAAAGCAGGCACAATCGCCAGGCGCAGAAAACGTCGTGTTTGATCTTGCCACCAAAACGAAAGGCATTGACGCAATTATTTCGGGCCATCAGCACGGGCTCTTCCCTTCCACCGAGTATGCGGGTGTTTCTCAATTCGATGCTGAAAAAGGAACGATTAACGGCATTCCTGTCGTCATGCCAAGCAGCTGGGGCAAATCCTTAGGCGTGATTGACCTCAAACTCGAAAAGACGGACGGCTCATGGAAGGTGGCAGATTCCAAAGGCAGGATTGAATCCATAACCGGCAGTGTCACATCCAGAAA
This sequence comes from Bacillus sp. C28GYM-DRY-1, assembly GCF_030519405.1. Lineage (NCBI taxonomy): Bacteria > Bacillati > Bacillota > Bacilli > Caryophanales > Bacillaceae > Bacillus > Bacillus sp. C28GYM-DRY-1. The sequence goes on along the minus strand of NZ_JAUMKF010000025.1, from coordinate 31,571 downwards.
TGAAACCGTCACAAACACCATTCAGCAAACACACCAAAATACATTGGAGTATGTCCGAAAACCTGTCGGCAAAACAGAAGCAGATATTAACAGTTTCTTCGCGCAGGTGAAAGATGACCCTTCCATTCAGATTGTGACCGACGCGCAAAAATGGTACGCCGAAAAAGAAATGAAGGGTACCGAATACAAGGACCTCCCGATTTTGTCCGCTGGAGCGCCGTTTAAAGCGGGCGGCAGAAACGGAGCCAATTACTATACGAATATTCCGGCAGGAGATCTCGCCATTAAAAACATCGGTGACTTGTATCTTTACGATAATACCATTCAGATTGTCAAGCTGAATGGAAGCGAGGTCAAGGACTGGCTTGAGATGTCAGCAGGCCAATTCAATCAAATTGACCCGGCAAAAGGCGGGGATCAAGCCTTGCTGAGTGAGAATTTCCGCTCCTATAATTTTGACGTGATTGACGGTGTCACATATCAGGTCGATGTGACAAAACCTGCGAAGTACGATGAGAACGGAGAAGTGATCAACGCGGACTCGTCCCGGATCATTAACCTTTCCTATGAAGGCAAGCCCATCAGCACAAACCAAGAGTTTCTCGTCGTCACTAATAATTATCGTGCGTCCGGAGGCGGCGGTTTCCCTCACCTGACGAGCGATAAGATTGTCCACGGCTCCGCGGTTGAAAACAGGCAGGTGCTGATGGATTACATTCTTGAACAGAAAACAGTCAATCCAAAAGCGGACAACAACTGGTCAATCGCACCTGTTTCCGGCACAAACTTGACGTTTGAGTCCTCCCTTTTGGCCAAGCCATTTGCAGATAAAGCAGACGATGTCACTTTTGTAGGCGAGTCTAAGAATGAGGGCTATGGAATGTACAAGCTGCAATTCGACGATGATTCAAACCCTGAGCCTCCTAAAGACGGACTGTGGGATCTGACTGTCATGCATACCAATGATACGCATGCTCACCTCGATGACGCAGCGAGACGAATGACGAAAATCAACGAAGTGCGAAGCGAAACAGACCACAACATTCTCCTTGATGCAGGAGATGTGTTTTCCGGTGACCTGTATTTCACAAAATGGAACGGTTTAGCTGATTTGAAATTGATGAACATGATGGGCTATGACGCCATGACCTTCGGTAACCATGAATTTGATAAAGGACCGACAGTGCTTTCTGATTTTCTCAGCGGAAACAGCACAACCGTTGATCCTGCCAACCGCTATCACTTTGAAGCACCTGAATTTCCGATTGTCAGCGCAAACGTCGATGTGTCAAATGAGCCTAAGCTGACATCATTTGTCAAAAAGCCGCAAACCTTTACTGCGGGAGAAAAGAAAGAGCCTGGCATCCACCCTTACATTCTGTTAGATGTTGACGGTGAGAAAGTCGCCGTGTTCGGACTGACAACGGAAGATACGGCGACCACATCAAGCCCGGGCAAAAGCATTGTATTTAACGACGCGTTTGAAACAGCGCAAAACACTGTCAAAACGATTCAGGAAGATGAAAAAGTAAACAAAATTATCGCTTTAACCCATCTCGGACATAACCGCGATCTTGAGCTGGCGAAAAAGGTAAAAGGCATTGACTTGATCATCGGCGGACACACCCACACTCTAGTTGACAAAATGGAGGTCGTGGACAACGAAGAACCGACGATCGTGGCGCAGGCAAAAGAATATGGCCAATTCTTAGGGCGTGTCGATGTCGTGTTTGATGAAAACGGCGTTGTACAAACAGACAAATCAAATCTAAGCGTGCTGCCAATTGATGAACATACAGAAGAAAATGCAGAGGCCAAAAAAGAGCTGGATCAGTTCAAAAATGAATTAGAGGATGTAAAAAATGAAAAAGTCGGCTACACGGATGTGGCGCTTGACGGCCAGCGTGAGCATGTGCGCACGAAGGAAACGAACCTCGGAAACTTCATCGCGGACGGCATGCTTGCAAAAGCGAAAGAAGCTGCTGGCGCCAAGATTGCAATTACAAATGGCGGCGGCATCAGAGCCGGCATTGACAAGGGCGATATCACTCTCGGCGAAGTGCTGAACGTGATGCCGTTCGGCAACACGCTTTACGTGGCCGATTTGACCGGAAAACAAATCAAAGAAGCCCTTGAACAAGGCTTAAGCAATGTGGAAAATGGAGGCGGCGCCTTCCCTCAGGTGGCTGGAATTGAATATACCTTTACATTAAATAACGAACCCGGACACCGTGTTTTAGACGTGAAAATCGAATCGCCTAACGGAGACAAAGTTGAACTGAATACAGATGATACCTACCGCGTCGCAACAAATAATTTTGTCGGCGCCGGAGGAGACGGATACTCTGTCTTTACGGAAGCGTCCCATGGTGAAGACCTTGGTTACGTAGATTATGAGATTTTCACGGAACAGCTGAAAAAACTAGGAAACAAGGTTTCTCCTAAAATCGAAGGACGAATAAAAGAAGTATTCCTTCCAACAAAGCAGAAGGACGGCAGCTGGACACTCGACGAAGACAAATTTGCGATTTATGCTAAAAATGCCAACATGCCATATGTCTATTATGAAACAGCTGAAGGTTCTCAAGAGAAGCCTATCAATCTTAAAGTAAAAGAGGATCAGGTCAAACTGTTGAAAGAAAGAAAGTCAGATCCTTCATTGACGGTGTTCAACTACTGGTACAGCATGAAGCTGCCAATGGCGAACCTCAAAACCGCAGACACTGTCATTGGAATCAAGTCTACCGGTGAATTGGATGTTTCGCTGGCAGATGTATATGACTTTACAGTGAAGCAACAAGGAAAAGAAATAAAATCATTCAAGGAGCCCGTTCAGCTTTCGCTTCGCATGTTTGATATTGAAGAAGCTCATCACCCTGCCATTTACCACGTCGATCGGAAAAAGAAAGCTTTCACAAAGACAGAAAACGGATCAGTTGACGATGATATCGTGACAGGATATACAAACCACTTCAGCGAGTACACGATTTTAAATTCCGGTGAGAACAACAAACCGCCGGCATTCCCATCCGACCAGCCGACAGGCGGTGATGACGGCAGCAACGGCGGAGGCTCCGACAAACCAGGCGGAAAACAGCCGACTGATGGGAACGGAGGAGAGGATACACCTCCCGGCACTGAGCCGACAAACGGCTCTGGAGGAAACGGATCAGGCGGATCACGAACGGACAGTCCTTCTGGCGGCCTGCTTCCAGACACAGCCACGTCCATGTATTCGATCCTGTTCGCCGGATTTCTGATCAGCGCGCTCGGAACGGCATTGTACTTGTATCAGAGAAGAAAACAGAATAAGACGAATCAGGCATAAAAAAAGAGCTGCTCGATAATCGAGCAGCTTTCTTTTATTAGACCCACTTCACAACATCTTCAACAGCAGATCTTGTTTTCGGACGAGGATCTCGTACACGGTAGCCAAATGCCACCATCACAGAAATGTCGAAGCTTCCGTTTTCCAGAAGGCCTTCTTCTTCAAGAATGCGGTGAATCTGATCATACTGGAAGCCTTCCACAGGGCAGGAATCCACACCAATTTGCGCAGCCGCAGTCATCATATTGCCAAGCGCAATATAGGTTTGTTTTGATGCCCAATCAAACAATGTTCTGTCACTTTCAAGCAAGTGCAGATCGTTTTTCTGGAAATCTTCTGTTTTGCTGAGATAGCCTTCGTATACGTCCTGAGGCATTTGTTTTACTTCTTTTAAATGACGTTTGATGTAGTCCGCATCGTATTTAATATCCTTCGCTGTACGCGCAAGAATCAGAACGAAATGGCTTGCTGTTGGAAGCTGCTTTTGCGCGCCCCATGTGTATTCGCGAAGTTTTTCGCGGAATTCTGGATTTTGGACGACGACAAATTTCCAAGGCTCAAGGCCGAGGGAGCTCGGAGACAGTCTTCCTGTCTCTAAAATAAATTCAAAATCACTGTCTGATACTTTTTTATTTGGGTCAAATTCCTTTGTCGCATGTCTGAAATGGTATGCATTGAGAATTTGTTTCTTTACATCTGCCATGTTGAACACCTCTCCTTATGGTTACTCTCATCTTTATTTATTGTAGCCATTATCATAAAAAGTAAAAGTACGCACATTTTTGTTGGTTAGTATCATTTTTGATACCAAACAAAAATAGCGCGCTGCCGCAGGCAGGCGCCTTTCTCATTTTCCCCGCCGCGCAGAATCGACAAACCGGAATTTGTCATGACGGTGTCTGCTTTCCGTATATTGAAACAGGCTCGTATGATGAGAGGGAGGGGCTGCAGAACATGAGCTCCGTCCGTATGAGTCCATTGTTTTATCGTATAACGAAACCCCTCTGTCACAATGTTATACTTTGTCGAATCTGAATCAGTATTTGATAATGAGAACACCGATGACCGTCATAGGCTGTGTTATTATCTTTGTAGCGATCTATATTGCTCTAAAGAGGGTAAAGAAAAGCGGTTATTGAAGGCCCGATCCAATCACTTCAATCAGGCTATAATGCGTTTGGGACAATGGGCAAATTAATCATCCTGCCGCTTCCCTTCTCAAGCCGGAGCGTCCCGCTGAAACATACCATTTTTGCGATACTGCTGGGCGCTATATTGCTAGCTGTGATGTTATTTCCTTCAATTTTCGGCGCGAAAACAAAACACTAAGAATTTTTGGCTTCTTTTGTTTGGTAAACAGGGTTCTGTTTCGTTCTCCCTCTATCTTTCAGGTAATACTGCTCAGATGTAAAAAATTCGGTATATAGCGCTTTTACCTTTCTGCTCAATAACAGCAGCGCAATCACATTCGGAACAACAATAAAAACTAATGCCAAGTCCAATATGCCCCAGATGGCTTTTGCTCCGCCTGCGGCACCTATGATAATAGCCGCTAAATAAACGAATTTGATCACATGTCCTGCCAGGCGTCCGAACAGAAATTCAGCTTGCTTTACGCCGTAAAAAATGACAACCATGATGGTCGATACAACAAAGAAAACGAGAGAAACCGAGACGAAATACCCTCCGCCTGAACCAAAATAGTGCTGAAATGCAGCAGTCGTCAGTGCGGCCGGATCCTTTGATGCATTCTTCCCTGTCCAGACTCCGGATGAAAGGACGATAAAAGCGGTGGTGGTGCAGATGATCAAGGTGTCGATGACAATGCCAATTACAGACCAGAAGCCTTGCCTTACAGGGTGATCAGTCTTGGCCGCCGCATGTGCAATCGGGGCTGTTCCCATTCCGGCTTCATTAGAATACAGCCCGCGGGCAAATCCCCAGCGAACGGTTTCAGCCAGAGCAGCACCAGCAAATCCTCCAACTGCTGAAGAAGAGGTAAACGCATTTGAAAAGATAAGAGAGAAAAACGCCGGCACTGATGAAAGATTCATTAGAACAATGAGGAGCCCGGCTCCCACGTATGCACCTGCCATAAGAGGCACGACAAACTCTGTTACTTTTCCAATCCTCTTGACCCCTCCTATTACCACCAACCCGATCAAAAACGCAATGCCGATTCCCGCGTATATTTTATTGAAAGAAAACGTTTCGGCAAGAGAGACTGAAACTGAATTCCCCTGAACCATAATGCTCGGAATCAGCTCCACGATCAGTGCAACAGAGAAAAATATGCCGAGCCATTTCATGCGCAGCCCTTTTGTTATGTAATACATCGGTCCCCCGACAAATTCCCCCTGCTCATTTTTTTCTCTGTAATGAACAGCAAGCACACTTTCAGAAAACTTAATCGCCATGACAAATAAGGCAATAAGCCACATCCAAAAAACCGCTCCGGGTCCGCCAAACATAATAGCGGCAGGCACTCCGACAATGTTCGCCGCACCGATCGTCGAGCTGAGAGCTGACGTCAATGCCTGGAGCGGAGTGACTGTGCCTTCTCCCTTCGGCTTTTTTCCTACACTCCCGATCGTCTGCTTCAAAATGTATAAAGGATAGCGAAATTGAAAACATTTCAGCAAAATGGTGAAGTACAAGCCCGTCCCCGTCAGCAAAATGATTAGCGGCGGACCCCACAGCCAATCAGAAATACGCTCTATCCATTCCAATAGTTGTTCCATCCCATCACCCTTTTTTCGTTTATGAGTCATTTCCCCACAGACCGTTAAACATAAACCTTTTAGACAGAGGCCACTGGAACATAAAGAGGATGGCTTCTATCAATCGCCATCCTTCAGACAAGACAAATCAGCTGGAAGAAGGTCTGTTTCGTCCAAGCCGGTCATATACTTTATTTTTATAAAAGGCGGAGGCTGGCTTTGAAAACATGCCTTTTTTGTCGACAAGCTTATCAAGCATCACCTGCTTTTCGGTTTTTTTTCTGATTAACAGCTCACGTTCTTTTTCGTCATAGCACTTTGCGATTAAATGGTCGATGGTCATGAGCTCTTTTTTGAGCGCGCCCTCGTCCTCTGCCATTCCTGCATTTTTTAACATACGGTAGCTCATGCGAAGCGATTCCGGCAAGTGTGCCGCGTCATCCTTTGGCAGCGGTTTTCCCATTCCCGGAAGGTTTTCAAATTCTCCATCTTTGATGGCACGCTTAATTTTATCTTCAGACACAATATGGGAAAAATCCATCATTCCACCTCTTTTCATTTATTCCTATAGTTTATCATACATCTCCGAAAGTACCATTTTATTCCTTAATTTCTAGAAAGAATCCTTATTTTACATTTGCAATATGTTAACGAAACGTTGATTCGACGGCGTTTTTCGCCTCTTTCTTCAACCGGCGGTTTTCACTTTTCTAATCAGCTGATTCGTGTTATATTGGATACGTTCGTTTTTTCTATCGTTTCGCTCGAACTGTGATCGGAAAAAAGGAGTGTAACAATGAAAACATTTATAAAAGAAAGAGGACTGGCCTTCTTCTTAATTGCGGTCGTCCTGTTATGGATCAAGACGTATGTCGGTTATGCCCTGAACTTCAACTTAGGAATAGACAACACGATACAAAAAATATTGCTTTTTGTGAATCCTTTAAGCTCAAGCTTATTCTTTCTTGGCTTTGGACTCTTGTTCAAGAAAAAATTACAGCAGACAGCCATTATAGTGATTCATTTTTTAATGTCTTTTTTACTGTACGCAAATATTGTGTACTACAGATTTTTCAATGATTTTATTACAATTCCGGTCATTATGCAGGGTAAAATAAACGGCGGCCAACTCGGTGACAGCGCATTTTCGCTGATGAGACCGACTGACGCCTTTTACTTTATCGACACAATCATTCTGATCATCTTGGCGATCAAAGTGAACAAGCCTGCTGAAACATCCAGCAAAAAATCGTTTCGAATTGTTCTTGCGTCTTCCATTCTTGTGTTTTTAATAAACTTGGCAGTTGCGGAATCAGACCGTCCTGAATTGCTGACAAGATCATTCGACCGAAATTATCTTGTGAAATACTTGGGAACGTACAATTTTACGATTTATGACGCTGTGCAGAATGTCAAATCCAACAGCCAGCGTGCGCTTGCCGATTCAAGCGACGTGACGGAAGTGGAAAACTACATGAAAGCCAACTACGACGTGCCGAATAATGTGTATTTCGGCAAAGCGGAAGGAAAAAACGTCATTTACGTTTCACTTGAATCTCTTCAGTCATTTATCATCGACTATAAGATTGACGGCAAAGAAGTCACACCGTTCTTAAATAAACTGGCACACGATAATGAAACGTTCTACTTTGATAACTTTTTCCACCAAACGGGACAAGGTAAAACATCCGATGCCGAATTTATGATGGAAAACTCTCTTTACCCGCTGGCTCAAGGTTCCGTTTTCGTCAACAAAGCGCAAAACACGCTTCAATCTGTTCCGGCGATTCTGAAGTCTAAGGATTACACATCTGCTGCATTCCACGGAAACACGCAGACGTTCTGGAACCGTAACGAAATGTACAAAGCGGAAGGCATCGATAAGTTCTTCGATTCTGCCTACTATGACATGAACGAAGAAAACACGAAAAACTACGGCATGAAGGACAAACCGTTCTTCAAAGAATCAATGCCGCTGTTAGAAAGCCTGCCGCAGCCGTTCTATACGAAGTTCATTACCCTATCTAATCACTTCCCATTCGGAATGGATGAGGGGGATACAGACTTCCCGGCTGGAGACTTTGGCGACTCTGTTGTCAACAACTACTTCCAGTCAGCCCATTACCTTGATCAGTCCATTGAACAATTCTTCAATGATCTGAAAAAAGACGGGTTATATGATAAATCGGTTATCGTGATGTACGGAGACCACTACGGCATCTCTGAAAACCACAATAAGGCGATGGCCAAGGTTCTTGGCAAGGATGAAATTACTGATTATGACAACGCCCAGCTTCAACGGGTGCCGCTCTTTATCCACGCTGCCGGCGTGAAGGGCGAGAAAGTTCATAAATATGCCGGAGACGTCGATGTGGCTCCTACCATTCTGCATTTGCTCGGGGTGGATACGAAAGACTACCTGATGTCCGGTTCTGATATTTTATCTAAAGAACACCGTGAAGTGATTCCGTTCCGTAACGGAGACTTTATTTCACCGAAGTACACGAAAGTATCCGGCAAGTATTACGATACGAAAACCGGAAAAGAGCTTGATGAATCCGAAATCGACAAATCAGAAGACTCACTCGTCAAGAAGGAACTTGAAATGTCCGATAAAATCATAAATGGAGACCTGTTGCGGTTCTATGAGCCGAAAGGTTTTACGAAGGTGAACCCTTCCGATTATGATTACAAAAAAGATGACGAAGATTCTACCGAAACGTCAACGGATGATGAAGATCAATAAGAAAAAGCAGAGAGGCTCGCCTCTCTGCTTTTTTATTTTACCGCTGCTCTCAATTCCTCCGCAGCAAATTCGACATTCGGGCCAATGATCACTTGAACCGATTGCCCGCCTGATTTGACGACCCCTTTTGCGCCTGCTTTCTTTAGCAGCGTTTCATCCACTAAAGCGGTATCCTTCACAATCAGCCGCAGTCTTGTGGCGCAATGATCAATGGTTTGAAGGTTTTCTTTTCCGCCGAGCCCTTTCAGCATAATGTTTTCATTGACATCCTGAACAGTATTTTCATCCAGCACTTCATCCACATCATCATCTTCGCGTCCCGGCGTTTTTAAATTCAATGCCTTAATCAGTACATAAAATACTATAAAATAAACTGCCGCATAGCATATACCTACCAGAAGCAGCAGCAGCGGTTTTTCTGCAATTCCGTAGCTCAGCACATAATCAATGGCTCCGGCAGAAAAAGAGAAGCCTGAGCGGATGCCGAGCCAGTTGACGATAAATAGAGACAGCCCGGTTAAGACCGCGTGAACAGCGTATAATAGCGGAGATAAAAACATAAATGCAAACTCAATCGGCTCCGTAATCCCTGTGATAAACGCAGTCAAGGCAAAACCAATCATCATTCCCGCCGTTGCTTTCCGTTTTGACGGCTTTGCAGTCACAACCATAGCCAGACACGCCGCTGGAAGACCGAACATCATGATTGGGAAGAAGCCGGTCATATATGTCCCTGCTGTCGGATCTTTCGCGAAAAAGCGAGCCAGATCTCCGGCCACTCCGTTATATTCTCCGAATTGGAACCAGAAAATATTATTCAGCACGTGGTGAAGGCCAAGCGGAATTAACAGCCTGTTGAACAGGCCAAATATGCCAGCCCCGATGCCGCCTAGCCCAAGCATCCATTCTCCAAACTCGTTAATGCCCGATTGAATCGGCGGCCAGACAACTCCGAATATGCCTGCTAAAATGATCGTAATAATGGCTGTTACAATCGGCACAAGCCGTCTGCCGCTGAAAAATCCAAGATATTCAGGCAGCTTTGTATCCTTAAAGCGGTTATAGGTGTAGCCGGCAATTAAACCGGCAATAATTCCCCCAAACACCGCCATGTTGTTTGTTTTATCAATTGTCTTTGTCGCCGCGTCAAGCATCAGATATGATATTGCTCCTGACAACCCTGCGGCCCCATTGCTGTCCTTTGAAATGCCGATTGCAATCCCAATCGCAAAAATAAGCGGCAGGTGATCAAAAACAGCCGTCCCCGCTTGATAGACAAACGGGATATTCAATACATCCTCTCTGCCAAGCGCAAGGATAATTCCGACTGCAGGCAAAACCGCAATCGGCAGCATAAATGATTTCCCGAGTTTTTGTAAAAATGAAAGCATACCCATCCCCCTCATACCCCTTTTTTTTCAAATATACCATATAAGATATCTAGTGATCTATACCAATATTCCCAGGGTATTTCTTTTTTCCCAGGGCCGTGTGTTTCCTATTTTTAAGACAGTTGTGGTAAGCTTAAGCTAGATTATTTAAAAAGAAAGCGGGAATGACAGATGATTGTAACAAACGATCAAGAATTAGAAGGCCTGAAAAAAATCGGAAGAATTGTTGCACTGGCGCGTGAAGAAATGAAACGGAAAGCAGAGCCCGGTATGAGTACAAAAGACCTTGACCTTATCGGAAAAGCAGTGCTTGATGAGCATGGCGCCGTTTCAGCTCCTGAGAAAGAATACGACTTTCCGGGAGTGACATGCATCAGCGTAAATGATGAGGTGGCCCACGGCATACCAAGCACTTCCAAAATTTTAAAAGCGGGAGATCTTGTGAACATTGACATCTCCGCTGAATTTGGCGGCTTCTACTCCGACACAGGCATCTCATTTGTGCTCGGTGATGGGGAAGAACGCCTTCATAAGCTATGCCAATGCGCGGAGAATGCCTTCCAAAAAGGGCTGCAGCAGGCAAAAACCGGCAAGCGGCAAAATCAGATTGGGAGAGCCGTTTATCATGAAGCACGTTCTCAAGGATTTACCGTTATTAAAACCCTGACCGGCCACGGAATCGGCAGAAGCCTTCACGAAGCGCCGAACCACATCATGAACTATTATGATCCGTTTGATAACGCGCTTTTCAAAAACGGCACAGTCATCGCCCTTGAACCGTTTATTTCAACGAAAGCGGAAACGATTGTTGAAGCTGGAGACGGCTGGACGTTCAAGACACCGGATAAAAGCTTGGTTGCCCAAGTTGAACACACCATCGTCATCACAAAAGATGAACCCATTATCCTGACTAAACTGTAAAACACATTCCGGACTGTCAGATGGTTTAACCTCCTCCAATTGCAGGGTAAACATCACTATGCAGGAGGAGGTATTGCAATGAACAGAGATCAAGAAAAAATCCAAATTGAAAACGAAATGAATGCCATGCATGGCACAACAAAAGAAGACATTTTAAAAGACTTTGAGGAATTTAAAGACTATCTGAGTAAACAAGTAAACCGAGGCAAGAAGATGGGCTTGGACGACGGCAAGCTTGTGAAAAGCGCCGCGATCCTGGGGGATTACCTCGCAAAGCATGAAGAGCCGCACAACAGTGAAGAAATGCTGCTGCAAGAGCTGTGGAGCGTTGCGGACGAAGATGAGAAAAAACATTTGGCACAGCTGCTGGTCAAATTGGTTGATAAGCAATAAAAACACGAGCCGGGCGCATATGCTGCCCGGCTCTCTTGATATGCCACAGCAGGGCTCTTCCAGATATGATACACTACTATTATGTCTGCGAAAGGAGCCTTTATCTGCATGTGGTTTATTATTTTTGGCATCATTTTTTTCATTGAAGGCATCATGTTGACCGTTTACGGCGTGAAGAAAAAAAACGGGATGCTCACATATATCGGCATAGTTTTCAGCATTATGACATTTGGCGTTGTCATCATGAAACTGACCGGCCATTAAATCCTATTCAGCCTTTGCTCCGGATATACATACAGAAGAACGTACAACTAGTACGAAAGGCTCAGTTTTTCCCGCACCTCTTTTCAGCATCTTTCCATAGATGTTACAATGCCAATCGCTTGGTAAAATCCTCTCCATTGGGAGAGATAGGGAAAGGAGTTTTCTGACATGCATTACGGCAGTAAAGGCTGGTATGTGGCAGAATTAAAAAAGCAGGGGATCACGCACCATGAAGGAAGAAAGCTTCAAAGCTATAAAACCCATTTTCTTGCCAACCTGCTTGAAACAAAGAAACATTAATCTTAAGAATAGTAAAGCCGCGCACGTTGATATGCGCGGCTTTTTTCTATTCAGCCGGCTGCAGCCTGTCCCTTATTTTCATAAAGGACGCTCTCCAGCTTTCCGACAGTGCGTCTTCACTTAAAACCCGTTCAATGGCGGCGAGATTTTTTGCATCATGGTATTTGATACGGTTTGCGAATTGAACTGATATGTCTTTCTCGCCTCTGGACAGCAATTCCAGTTTAGCGCCGGGAGAAACCCTGCCCTCTTCCAGCACGCGAAAATAAAATCCGGTATAGCCGGTTTGCTGAACCTTTAGCACCATTTCCTTTACACCAAACTTTTTCGCCAGCTTTACACACGGCTGGCGCGGCTGGCTGACCTGAACAACAGCTTCATCAAGCTTGAACACATCACCGATGCAAACGTTCTCCTCGGTCAGGCCCGCGACCGTCAGATTTTCTCCAAATGCGGCGCTTGGCAGCGTTCTTGAGAGAACCTCTTCCCAAAACGGATAGTGCTCGGCCGGGTAGACACAAACAGCCTTATCAGGTCCTCCGTGATTGACGAGATCCGCCTGTCCGTCACCTTCAAAATTATCCCGATGCAGCATTACAGCGGAATCAGCGGGCTGCTTCATAATGCCCGTTTCGATTTTTTTGCCGTCATACTCAAGCGTCTGCGGCTTTCCGAGATTAAGAGAAAGAACTTTATAGTGCAGTGTCTTCATACGAACACATCCCCTTTACAGGTTGTAAAATGATTGATTATCATAAAAAGAAAAGGTGGTTTTTACATGCTTCAATACCGAATCGTTGCAGATGGCCGGGTTCAAGGTGTGGGCTTTCGCTATTTTGTTCAAATGGAAGCCGATAAGCGAAAACTGGCCGGGTGGGTCAAAAACCGTGATGACGGCCGTGTCGAGATTTTGGCAGAAGGCCCGGAAAACGACTTACAATCATTTCTTGAGGCTGTAAAGAAAGGCAGCCCTTTCTCAAATGTTACCGACGTCTCTGTCACAGAATCCCGCAGCCTTGAAGGCCATCACCGATTTTCCGTTGTCTACTCGTAAGGCTTATCCTGATAAAAGTAATTCGGCTTAACGATTGAGTTATCATAGGAACGGTGGAAGATATGAGTGGCAGCGGGTGAAATCGGCGGGATCAGCCACGTCCAGTCCCCCGTCAGCTTTCTGCCCGCTTCTTCCTCCTGTTCTTCAAACCGTTTAAACTGGCTTGCGGCCGTATGATGGTCAACGATGCTGACACCTTGCTTTTTATACGAGTGCAGTACAGCTTTATTCAATTCAACAAGCGCTTGATCCTTCCATAAGTTCGTATTGTAATCAGTAGAAATACCGATAACGGATGCCACTTTTTTGAGCTTGTCGTACCGCTTTTCATCTGCCAGATTTCTCGCTCCGATCTCCGTGCCCATATACCAGCCGTTAAATGGCGCGGCATTATAATGGATACCCCCGACCTCAAGCTTCATATCGGAAATAATTGGCACACCGTACCATTTCAGCCCCAAATCAGAAAACGCTTCAATTTCAGGATGTGTGATTGGAACCTCGATCACAAGTGAACGCGGCAGCTCATACCAGACCGGCTGTTCTTCACCTCTCATGCGAAAAATGAGCGGCAGCAAATCAAAGTCCGTTCGCTCTCCGCGCCAGCCAAGCTGCTCGCAGGCTGCCGTCAGGGAACGGGAAGCCGGGTCACCTATTTTTCCCCCGTCAGATTCATATCCAGCGTATCGAATCAGCTGATGATTCCAAATTTCGACTTGCTTTTCACCCTTCTCTTCCGGAGGGAAAATCGTAATGCTCGGCCTAATTCTCCCGTTATTGGTGGCGGTATCAATGTGATGAAAGAGGGCGTCCCGCACATCCTCCTTCGTCCGGACGTCACGTCTGTCGATGACATTCAGCGAATTCCAAAACAATCTGCCGATGCAGCGGTTGCTGTTTCTCCATGCCATTTTCGCACCATGCTCGATTTCTTCCTTTGTATGTACATAGCTTCCGGTCCGGTCAATTTCACTTTTAATGCTATCCAGACGGTCTTCCACTTCCTCCTCCTTCCCCAATTCCTGATAGCATGCGGCAATAAACACTTTCGCTTCGTTCCATAGTATTTCTTTTTCTTCCAACAAACTCTCCCCTTCAAATCGCATTCATGCTTTTCATTGTATCGTTTTTAAGCCGGAAGACAAATGATTTTTCTGTATCCTCTTAGAAAACAATTAAAAAACACCCGCATGTCGGGTGTCAAAGAGACGATAAACGATTTGCCAATTCAATTAAGTCACTGCGAAAGTTTTTGCCGGTCATCGGTATGCCATGCCCCGTCAGCAGTGCTTCCGGTTCAAGACCGGCAAGCTTCTGAATGGATTCCGCAGCAGTCCCTGTGTCAGGCGTGAAATAAGCCGGCGGTCCATGAAGCTCCTGTTTTTGAATCAAGACGTCTGCCATTTTCTCCTGTTCCACTGTAATAACAGCATCACCTGCCACAAGCACACGCCCGTCCTCACGGAATAACGAAATATGGCCGGGGGTGTGTCCGGGAGTCGCAATCCACATCCACTCGTCAAGAAACGGCACAGAGCCGTCTTCCGGCAGTGCCTGCACATGTGAGGAAATATCGATGGAGTGCCGCGGAAACAGCGGCGATAGTTTGGCGACCAGCCCGCTCTTACTGTCAGGACGAGCCGGAGGATAATCCTCTTTCCCCGTTACATAAGGCATTTCCCGAGAATGCACATAAACAGGAACATCCCAGTCCTCAAGGATTTCTTCTATCGCACCAATATGATCAAAGTGCCCGTGTGTAAGGATAATCGCCTTCAGCTGAAAATCATCGCCGAATCTTTGTTTGGCTTCATTTATAATCATGCCGGCTGATTGAGGCATGCCGGCATCAATTAAAACAAATGAGCGAGGTTCAGACGGGAGCTGAATAAAATAGACATTCGCAATTTGCACGGTTAGGCCGTGCACCCCTATTGCCGCTTCGAACCCCGTTCCGCTTCTGACTGAAGTCATTGGCATATAAGGATCACTCATGATGGACACCTCCGGTATGTTGTTGCCGTTAGTGTGCGTCATTACGCCTGAATTATCATACGGAAATAGAAATCGTACCGATCAATAGAGCGATAACCGTCATCACGATTACTGCGAGAACAGCCCATTTCATGGCGAATTTTTGATGGTCGTCAATAGATACTCCGACAAGTCCGACAAGCAAATGAGTGGATGGCACAAGCGGACTCAGCATATGAATCGGCTGGCCGATAATAGAGGCTCTGGCAATTTCCACTTTATCCACACCGTATGCGACAGCCGTTTCTGATAAAATCGGCAGCACCCCGTAGAAATACGCGTCATTCGGCATCAGGAATGTGAAAATGCCGCTTGTTAAGGCCACTATCGCCGGGATCAATCCGCCCATTTGTTCAGGAATCATAGACACAAGCGAAATCGCCATTTCATCAACCATTTTGGTGCCTGTCAAAATTCCCGTAAAAACCCCCGCAGCAAAAATCATGGAGCCAATAGCCAGTACGTTGCTGGAGTGCGCCGCGATGCGCTGTCTTTGATGCTCAAGGTTTGGATAATTCACAATCAGTGCAATACAGAACGCAATGACAAACAATACAGTTAAACTAACTTTACCCGATACTAAACATCCTATCAAAGAAAGCGTTAACAATAGATTGAACCACCAAAGCTTCGGTCGCTTCCACTTATCTTCAACTGCAGCCGCCGGTTCATTGGCATTGGCCGGCTGCTTCAGTTCAATCACGCCAAGGCGCTTTCGTTCCGCTTTGCCAAGCACATACGCAACCGCCACCATACAAAGCATCCCACTTGCGATGACAGGAATCATCGGTCCTGTAAGCTCAGCCGGATCAACCCCCAGCGCGCTCGCCGCCCGCGGCGTTGCTCCGCCCCATGGAATCGTGTTCATGATTCCCATGCCGACTCCCGCGATTCCCGCTAAAATAATTGGCCGGATGCCAAGCAGCAAATAGAGCGGAAGCATTGCGCTTGTCGTAATCATATAAGTAGTCGAGCCATCCCCGTCCAAGGCTACGAGCATCGTGAGAACCGCTGTCCCGACAACAATTTTTAAAGGGTCTCCTTTGACCATGCTTAAAATTTTGCCAACCATCGGATCAAACAGCCCTGTATCAATCATAATTCCAAAATATAAGATCGCAAACATAATCATGACCGCAGTCGGCGCGACTTGCTGAATCCCTGAAATCATCATGTCCCCAACTTCAGTAAATCCAAATCCGGCGATAAGTGCAAACACAATCGGCGTCAAAACTAAAGCGGTTAAAACAGAAAGCCGTTTTGTCATGATCAATGCCATAAATACGAGCATCATGAGAAAGCCTAAAATTGCTAACACATCCATTCCCCCCTTAAATGAATCCGCTTACATTTTCTCTCTTACTCCCCTTCTTGCCTTTTTTCCATCGTATGGGAAAACCAATCGCAAGTAAATAATTTGGTTTTTTTGTATTTTTAATTTTTTAAAACCGTTTTGTTCTTTTTGATCATTTCACAGCGCATCAAAAAGATCCCGCAATGCCGGGATCTTAATTCCCTGTCATAATGCTTTGATAAAACGCGGATTGCTGATCAAGAAACCGTTTCGTTTCCCTGCTGTTCAAATAAAAGCTTTCCCAGTCCTGTTCATTTATTTTTCGCTTCCACTCTCGCGAGGAGGTGACCTTCTTTAGCGCTTGATCCCAGAAAGAAATCTCTTCCTCTGACATGTTTTTCGGACCCAAAACCCCTCTCCAATGTGAAAAAACAAACGGGATCCCCTGCTCCTTCCACGTTGGTACATCAGGAAAACCATCAAGTCTTTTATCAGACGTTACAGCAGCTAGCGTGATATCGCCAAGCCGCTCATATGGTTTTGCTTCAGAGATTGTCATTGAAGCCGCTTCTATCTCATGTCTGATCAGCGCCTGAATAAGCTGTTCACTGCTGTCATACCTCAAAAATTGAATGTCAAAAGAGTCAATGCCGTACATATCTGCCGCTCTGACGAACGAGAGCTGATCATCATTGCCAAGGCCCGGGGCAAAGCCGATTTTCACATTGCCGGGATGCATCTTAATTTCATTCAGCAAATCCTTGCCGCTTGTTAACGCCGATCCTTTTGGCAATGCAACCGTCTGCCATTCCTTGGAGAGAATGGCAAGCGGAGTAAAATCGCCAATTTTTAATTTGCTTTGCCCAAGAAGATCATTGCTCAGTATTAAACTGGACGTCATGCTGATGGTGCGTTTGCTGCTTTCGTTGACATATTTCCAGCCTTTATCTCCCCCGCCGCCGGGTTTATAGACGATATGAACTTCATCCTTCACGATCTGCTTCTGCCTCAAAACCGCTTGGATCGCCTGCGCTGTAACGTCCCATCCGCCAGAAGGTTCAGCAGGAACGACAATTTCAATTGGCCCGCCAGGCAGGCGCGGCGCAGCCGCCTGCCTGATGTCCCCCTGCATAAAGATCAATAAAGCAATCAATAGAATCATACATTTCTTCATCTCTATTCCGCCGCCAAATAATATTTTCTCTCCGGCCTGCCGATAATCCCGTATTCAAGCTCGGCTCTTGCTTCATCCTTTGCCACAAGGTACTCGGCATAGCGGCGGGCAGTCGTTCGTGACGCCCCCATTTTTTCTCCTAGCTCTTCAGCTGTCAATCCTTCTGACGCAGTTCGGAGCGCTTCCTTAATTTTTCGCAGTGTAATCGAATTAATGCCTGTCGGCAACTCCTCTGCCGGCAAAGGTGTCTTCACACTGGTCCCGAAAATATGATTAATCATGGATTGGCTGACCTCTGGCTGAGACAACAGCAGCTTTCTGACTTCTTTATACTGAAGCAGCACCTGTCTGAACTTGTCAGCCGTTACAGGTTTGATCAAATAGTGGGCAATCCCTGCCCTGAGCGCTTCCTGCAAATGACGGGTTTCTGTTGCCGCTGTGATGATCATAATATCCACTTCAGGAAATCGGCTTCGTATCTCCGGAATCAACGTGGTCCCAAGTTCGTCCGGCATATAAATATCCAGCAAAAGCAGATCAGCCCTATGTTCCTCCAAAAGCGCCATTGTCTCTTTGGCATTGGCCGCCTTGCCAATCATCTTGAATCCATCAAGCTGTTCAATCAATCTCTCATGGATTTGCGCAACCCGAAAATCATCCTCCGCAATCGCGATGTGAATCAAATGAATTCCCCCTTTATTTCTCCTTCGGTATAAACACAGTGAATACCGCTCCGCCAGCTTTTGAGTTTGCCAATTCAATCCAGCCGCCCAGTTCACGCACTGAGTCTTTCACATTGGCCAGACCGTAGCCTCTCTTCCTCCCCTTTGAAGAATAACCTCTTTCAAACACAGCTTCCGTCTTATCGGGCGGCACACCGGGCCCTGTGTCCGAAACTTCAATGACAATGTCACGCCCCATATCCGTGATGAAAAACAATACCTCCCTCACGCTTTGATCCGCTACAGCTTCGAAAGCGTTATCAATTAAGTTGCCGATAATTGTGATGAGGTGAGATAAGCCAATATGTGCAGGAAGAGGCGCGAGCGAGCTGTTCTCATCAATAACCAGCTTGACCTTCTTTTCCGATGCTTTGCTTATTTTTCCTAACAAAATCGCCTGCACCTGCTGTGAATGGATGTTTTGGAATAAAATATCATGCTGTTCATTTTGTATCGCATATTCCTCTTTAATCAGATCAATGGCTTCATCATACTCACCAAGCTCAAGCAGCCCTAAGATCGCGTAAAGCTTATTGGAAAATTCATGGGTCTGCGCCCTGAGATCCTCTGAATATTTGCGAACCTCTGTCAGTTTATCGATTAGCTTTTTCAGCTCTGTTTTCTCCCGGAAGCTCACGACAATCCCATACGCCTGCCCGCCTTGAGTCATCACTTTCGTATTGATAATATAAACTTGATCGTTGACGTTCACCTCTTGGTTAGGCAACATTTCTCCTCGCTCAAGCACACCCTTCAGCCCTGCTCCCGGCATAACGTCATCAATAGGGAGATTGATCACAGGCTCGGGAAGCTTTAGCATCTCGGCAGCCGATACATTCATCATGGTGACGACGCCTTCACGATTGGTGGCAATGATTCCTTCTCGAATCGCGAAAAGCATTGCATTCCTTTCCCGATAAAGAGACGCGATCTCGTGCGGCTCTAGGCCAAGCGTATCCTTCCTGATGCTTTTCGCCAGTGCGGCGGCACCGGCAAATCCGAGCAGCAGCACAAGCACAGCGATCACACTCAAGTTTCGCAGATGCTTTTTGATGCTTTGCTCTGTCTCGGTTTTCAGAAAATCAACAGATACGCTGCCGATTACTTGGCTGTATCCCTTCTGCTCTTTAATAATCGGCGCACTCCCCCTGATGACTCTTGATCCATCCGCTTTTGTTTCAGAAACATGCGAGCCGCCAAATAAAATTTCCCTGCTGCGCTCAAGTTTCTTTTGGCTGCTTTTACCTGAGGCGCTCCGAATGTCTCCTTTTTCGTCCAACACATAAATGGCATACGCGCCAGTCTGTTCTTTCATTTGTTCAATGACCTCTTGCGCCTCATCCGCATGTCCACCTTTTCTCTCAATGAGCTCTTTAGCCGGCGGCATATAGGATATGGTTCTCGCCGTCTGAACCGCCAGTTGTTCAGCCTGTCTCCGTTGTTCCTGCGTATGCTGAACGGCTAACGTAATGGTCAGCACACCAATGACAAAAACCAGCAGAGCCGCAATCAGCCCCATTATTTTTGTTTGCAGGGAAAAATGGAACCGCTTTTTCACCAGGCACCAGCCATCCTTTCTACCTAGATCATACCATTTTCGGTTCGGAGTTTTGTTTTTTAGTAATAATTGAGATAACCAAGCGGAAACCCTTCTTAGATCATTTTTATTATAAAATCATTGAAAAAATAAATATAGCTGTTTAGGCACTACCGGAATTCAACAAATATGCGTTTATTCCTAATGCCCTTCTTCAAATGTCTGCTAACCTTAAGAAGATCATTCTACAATCTATAAGAGACTGCCAATATAAAATGTGCTTGCTCTAGCTTAAACAGAAGCATTATATAAAAAAAGAATGTCAAGTTAAGCGGTTCCACCTTTTCAATCTTAGTTTTCAGGTAAATCACTAAGAAAGTCTTCCAACACAAAAAAGATTGTAGAGAAAACATAGCTTTTCTCTACAATCTGAGTAAAACCTATTACCTTTTTTGATGTCAATTTAGTAGTAAACAAAATAAGTTCTAATGCATCCTTGGAACGGAAATTAGCATGTTTCAAGAAGTAGTAAATAAAAGTGAATTGTTTGTAGTGGAGCATATGCACCCCATAAAAAGGGTTAGTTGATTGAGATAAATAGGCTTAAAAGAAGTTCCAACATGTGATCTTCTCCTTTCATGCATTAATGAAATCATGTGTCATGAAGTTATCCAATTGTGATAGAGAGAAATAAGTCTAAAAGAAGCTCTAACATGTGATCTTCTCCTTTCATGCATTAATGAAATCATGTGTCATGCAATTAACCAACTGTGATAGAGAGAAATAAGTCTAAAAGAAGTTCCAACATGTGATCTTCTCCTTTCATGCATTAATGAAATCATGTGTCATGCAATTAACCAACTGTGATAGAGAGAAATAAGTCTAAAAGAAGTTCCAACATGCGATCTTCTCCTTTCATGCATTAATGAAATCATGTGTCATGCAATTAACCAATTGTGATAGAGAGAAATAAGTCTAAAAGAAGCTCCAACATGCTATCTTCCCCTTTCATGCATTAATGAAATCATGTGTCATGAAATTAACCAATTGTGATAGAGAGAAATAAGTCTAAAAGAAGCTCCAACATGTGATCTTCTCCTTTCATGCATTAATGAAATCATGTGTCATGAAGTTATCCAATTGTAATAGAGAGAAATAAGTCTAAAAGAAGTTCCAACATGTGATCTTCTCCTTTCATGCATTAATGAAATCATGTGTCATGCAATTAACCAATTTTAATAGAGAGAAATAAGTCTAAAAGAAGTTCCAACATGCGATCTTCTCCTTTCATGCATTAATGAAATCATGTGTCATGAAGTTATCCAATTGTGATAGAGAGAAATAAGTCTAAAAGAAGTTCCAACATGTGATCTTCCCCTTTCATGCATTAATGAAATCATGTGTCATGCAATTAACCAATTGTGATAGAGAGAAATAAGTCTAAAAGAAGTTCCAACATGTGATCTTCTCCTTTCATGCATTAATGAAATCATGTGTCATGCAATTAACCAATTGTGATAGAGAGAAATAAGTCTAAAAGAAGCTCTAACATGTGATCTTCTCCTTTCATGCATTGATGAAATCATGTGTCATGCAATTAACCAATTGTGATAGAGAGAAATAAGTCTAAAAGAAGTTCCAACATGAAATCACCCCCTTAAAGAGACTGAATATTCAGACAAAAATATGTATTTTTTTTATATCAATTTTAAAATTGAACTGAACTCACTTTATTTACTATTGCAAAATAATAAATCTACTAGCCCCTTCTGTAATATTTTTTCCATATTATTACATCAAAGGTTTATGTGAACTAATTGAGTAAATAATATCATGAGTTAGAATTTGTGTAAATACTTTAAATTTCTCTTTTTTAATATTTTTGTAAACATTCTGTTATTTTTGTATTAATCGTAAAAAAGCTAGAAGAGAGATAATAATCTCTCTTCTAGCTTAGACTCTACCATATACCTAATACTTTCCACCATAATCCCCCGATGACAAGCCATACGACAATATGGACGATCGACAGGATAAATCCGATAGACCACCATTTGCCTTGCGGAATGTAGCCTGCCCCGAAGAAGACTGGAGCCGCTCCAGAACCGTAGTGAGTCGTTGACCCGAACAGGTTGCTGAAGAATGCGAGGCTCAGCGCTGCTAAAAGCGGCGGTGCACCCGCTGCCACGACCACAGCCAAAAATGCAGAATACATCGCACTGATATGGGCTGTCGCACTTGCAAAGAAGTAGTGAGAATAGAAATACACTACAATTAAGATTAAGAATGCCACAATCCATGAGAATCCTGATACTGACGATTTCATCGCATTACTGAACCAAGACACCATGCCTAACTCATTCAGGAAGTTGGCCAGCATGACAAGCGCCGCAAACCAAGTGAGCGTATCCCAAGCGCCCTGTTCTTTCTTGATATCATCCCAAGTCAGAACCTGTGATAATAAAAGAACCGACAATCCGATCAGTGCGGTTGTGGTTGCGTCGATGTTAAAGCTGCCGCCAAAAATCCACAGCACAAGCACCAAAAGAAACACGATAACCATGGAAAGCTCTGATTTTTTGAACGGTCCCATTTCTTTCAGTTTTTCTGTTGCGATTTTCGCCGCATCCGGTGTTTCTTTGATTTCCGGCGGATACAGCTTGTAAATCACAAGCGGTGTAATGATTAAGCTTACAAGTCCCGGTACAATCGCGGCAATTGCCCAGCTTGTCCATGTTAAGTCCACCCCTGCGACATCATGGGCCAGCTTGGCAATCAACGGGTTCGCCGCCATCGCCGTTAAAAACATAGCAGATGTAATCAGATTTCCCTGAAAACCGGTTTTTAATAAGAATGCGCCGATTTTTCTCTCTGTTCCATTTGCCGGGCTTGATCCGAATGTTTCGGACAATGATCTGATAATAGGAAATATAATGCCTCCTGCACGCGCCGTATTACTTGGAATGGCAGGTGAAAGTATTAAATCACTGAACAGCAGTGAATAAGAAAGTCCAAGGGTTTTTTTCCCGAATTTCTGAACGAATACATACGAAATTCTCGCACCGAGCCCGGTTTTGATAAAGCCCCGGGAAATAAAGAATGCGATGACGATAAGCCAGATGGTCTTATTCCCGAATCCGCTTAATGTATCCTCAATTGAGAGTGTTCCAGTTAGTGCAGTAACCGCCAATGCAAAAATTGCAATTGCACCCATTGGCAAGGGCTTGGAGATAAAGCCGATAATTGTCGCGACAAAAATCGCAAACAAATGCCAAGCCTTAGGTTCAAGTCCGGACGGAGCGGGAATAAACCAAATGATTAGTCCCACAGCGACAGTAATAAGCAATGGAACAAGCTTTACTGCTGACTGTTTTCCTGCGTCTTTTTCTGAAGCCATAAATAGGTCTCCTCCTATATACTTGTTTTCCGATCCCCTTTCCCATTCTACTCCTTAACTAAGTTAATAAACATTTTAATTAATTAAAAAACACAAAGGTACGCAGCCCTTTGTGTTTTTTATTTCTTAATTTAGTTTACCCGCACCCGCTTGGGCTGTAACATACGATTTCACATTCGCGGTACCACCAATTGATCCGTGCAGATGCGGCGTCCAGCCGACAGAAGAACTAAGGCCGTTGGCAGCTGAAGCGCTGATCTGCGTGCCATTCAGCAGTGTGCCTGAGTCATATAAAGCTGTTCCGCCCTTAAACACGCTGATTGTTTTCTCAGCTGACAGTCCCGGTACGTCAATGACATTGTTTTGAGCATAGATTTTAGATGACTTGCCGACCCCCCACGCATAACTGAAAGCATAGCCTGAGGAGCTTTTGCTGCCTTCATAATAGTTGTTGTATACGTGCACTTGCCCGAAACGGACTCTTGGTGCGCGCTGGACGATATTTTTATAGTGGTTATGGTGAAGCGTAACTTTTAATTTACCATCATCGGAGGTTTTGCTGTCGCTTGATCCGATAATAGAGCTTTTATCATGATCGTGATAATAATTGTAGGACATCGTGATATAATTGGCACCGTTAGAAACATCGGTTTGGCCGTCATGGTGCTGATATTTTCTGCCGAAATACTTTGGCGATGTGCTGTCCGGACGGGAACCGTCATTAAATGTACAATGGTCAATCCATATATGCGTGCCGCCATTTATCGTGATGTTATCGTATTGTGAGTTCCAGTTTCCTGAGCTCCCGTCAGTCGGATCCCATTGCGGAAAATAATCATAAGCATCCTGGAATTCGATGTTGCGGATGATGACATTATCACTCTTGATCTGGAAGTTTCCGCCCACGATTTTGGCGTTTGTGCCTGAACCGACAATCGTTGTATTCGCAGGAATGTCAACCATTACTCGTGCTTTTTGGTTTTTTTGAGAACGTTCTCTCGCTTCTTCCTGTGTCCCAGACGGCTCTTTTTTGCCCCATGTGCTTGGATCATAAGCTTTTAAATATTTGTTGAAGTCATACTCTGGATCTGCATAATCATCTGCGTCAAGCGGTTTCAGATTGTCATCGACATTCATATCAATTGTTCCATTGATATAAATGATTTTCGGTGTTGTGTTGGTGCCCTTGCCTAATGCCGAGACAAGCTGGTTTCTGTTGCTGACGGTATACACGTTTGAGGACGATGCTTTTGATCCGCCTGTTGTACCGGTTGAGTATGCGCCCCAGCCATCATTTGATCCTAATGTTTGATGGCCTAAATCCGCCGCGTTCGCGCCAATTGGAGCCAACCCTAAAAATAGAGCTGTAGCTAACATCACTTTTTTCATTCACTATGAACCCCCATTTTCTATTTTGTGAGATTATATTCCAATTTCTCACAAAAATATAATAGCAAATTGAGGGACATTCAGAACCGAAAATGTTCCGCTATCTTATTGCGGCATTCTGCAAAATATACACCGCAAAGACCGCAAAAAACCCAAAAAGCCGAAGTGGCCTTTTGGGTTTTTTTCCTGCATTACGCCCAGGATTTCACTTTTTCATTATCGGTCACAAAGAGAAGCACTTTCCCTTCATCTAAACGTTTTTCGAATTGAGCGGCTTCATCCTCAGAAAAACCGATTTCATGAATTTTATTGCGGAGCTCGTCTCCTTTTTTATTAAACACGTTTCCTACCGCATGCTTGATACCCGTTTCTTTAGCTCCTATCGTGTTGGCGTTCGTGTTGTCTGCCAGCCGTTCCGTTCTGTCATCATCGTGAGCTAAGACGTATACATCTTCTTTTGCAACACCCATTTTTTGTAACTCTTCTACATCCTTCATGAGCTGTTCGTCGTTTGTATACTCTTTTACAACTGGTTTCATTTCAACATTCCTCCTTCATGATTACTATATTTCTTTCATACCCGTGCACATATGGATGAAACAGATTCCAGAACATTGAGGAGAAAAACAGGAGGAATGGTAGTAGCCATTTATTTTCAGCCCATGGTAAAGTGGTAGGAACAGAAACTTTTTTCAGAAAAGTCAAAATTAAAGAGAAACCGCTGCGCGGAGCAAACGATCATGAAATGCAGCCTTTATCCGTACAAGCAGGAGGTATGTCTAATGCAATACTTTTCACCAGAACAGCAATATAATGCATGGGTTGTGAGTGATTTAGTCAAACAGGTTTTTCATCAGCGATCCGGCTGTTCACCAGGAATTCACGAGCTTGCGGTTTTTGCTGAGAAAGATTTTCATATCGATATCGATTTTGTTTTTTCGATTATTATGAATATCGGCGACATTGAATTCGCACGTACAGAAGAAATAAAAAAGAAATTGTCTGGCTATCTCGGGACTCTCCTCCCATATGTCAACGCTGAAATGCTCGAAACCTCTAAAGCCAATGCCAATGCGTTTTTATCCCGCAGACACAGCGATGCTGTATATCATTTATTTGTGTCTGATGATGCTTTCATGAAAAAAGAGTAAAAACGCAGCTTTCTTTACTAAAAAAATATTGACATAATAAGTCATGCTATTATAGTGTTTACATGTGATAATGATTCTCATTACTAAATCTAAAAAAAGGAAGAATGACATGCGCACCTATTCTAACAAGTTGATTGCCATCATGAGTGTTGTATTAATCGCCTGCTTCATTATATCCGGCTGTTCATCCAGCCAGGATAACAGCGGAAGCAGCGAAAGCAAGTCTAAAGATTCTAGAGTGATCCAGCACGAAGAAGGAAAAACGACAGTAAGCGGCACACCTAAACGAGTGGTTGTCCTTGAGCTTTCATTCTTGGATGCTGTATACAATCTCGGCATTACGCCGGTGGGCATCGCCGATGACAACAAAAAAGATATGATTAAAAAGCTAGTCGGCAGCTCCATTGATTATACATCTGTAGGCACACGAAGCGAACCAAATCTTGAGGTTATCAGTTCCTTGAAGCCTGATTTAATTATCGCTGACGCTGAGCGCCATAAAAACATTTATAAACAGCTGAAACAGATCGCTCCGACCATAGAGTTAAAGAGCCGGGAAGCAACATATGACGAAACAATCGACAGCTTTACGACCATTGCTAAAGCATTAAATAAAGAAGCTGAAGGAAAAGAAAAGCTTACCGAACACAAAAAAGTCATCAACGATCTAAAAGCGGAGCTTCCAAAAGATGAAAACCGCAACATTGTTCTCGGGGTTGCAAGAGCAGATTCCTTCCAGCTTCACACGTCATCATCTTATGACGGAGAAATCTTTAAAATGCTCGGCTTTACACACGCTGTGAAGTCAAATGAAGCCTATCAAGAGGTCAGCCTCGAGCAAATGAGCAAAATCGATCCGGATATTTTATTCATCTCAGCCAACGAAGGCAAGACAATTGTAGACGAGTGGAAAAAGAACCCGCTCTGGAAAAATCTCAAAGCGGTGAAAAACGGACAAGTCTATGATGCGGACCGTGACACTTGGACAAGATTCAGAGGCATCAAGTCTAGTGAAACAAGCGCCAAGGACGTGCTTAAAAAAGTGTATAATAAGTAGGACAAATGAGAAGCGAGGGGAAATCCTTGCTTCTTCGTTTTTGCAACCAGACGCAATAAGGAAGTGAGACTGTTGTATCATTCAGCCAAACGGCGCTCATCATCAAGACTGATGATATTCATCATTGCACTGATCATTTTGATATTCGGGCTTGGGCTGAATCTTTCAGTAGGAGCCTCAGACATTGGCATCATAGATTCATTGAAATATCTTTTTGTATGGGATGGTTCAAAGGAACAGCTCATTATCTCTACTCTTCGCCTTCCCCGCACATTAATCGGCGTTTTCGTCGGCGCCAGCCTGGCAGTAGCAGGAGCGCTGATGCAGGCCATGACCAGAAACCCTCTGGCTTCACCTCAAATTTTCGGTGTGAATGCGGGTGCATCGCTTTTTGTCGTTGCTTCTCTCGTCATTCTGCCGGCATCGCCCTATTCTTCCGTTGTATTCGCTTTTGCGGGTGCGGCAGCAGGCGGCGCGATTGTGTACATGATTGCCTCATCCGGCGGAATAACACCAGTCAAGCTGGCGTTGTCGGGAATGGCTGTGCATCTGTTCCTCTCCTCCATGACACAGGCCATCATTATTTTAAATGAATCAGGAGAGGATGTTCTGTACTGGATGACAGGCGCGATTGACGGAAGCAATTGGCAGGACGTCATGACGATCGCTCCGTTTTCTGTCATCGGAATCGGGCTTGCCCTCGTGTTTTCCGGCTCTGTTTCTGTACTTGGTCTCGGAGACGAAACAGCAAAAGGGCTTGGACAAAATATGAACGGCATCCGGATTCTGATCAGCTTTATCATTTTAATTCTATCCGGTGCTTCCGTAGCTGTCGCCGGGCCGATCGGCTTTGTCGGACTGCTCGTTCCACATATTGTCCGCAAGCTGATCGGAGAACATTATCAATACGTGCTTCCGTTTTCGGCGCTGTTCGGTGCCATATTGCTGGTGTACGCAGATGTTCTGGCCAGATGGATTGCATTTCCATATGAATCACCGGTCGGCATCGTCACCGCGATTATCGGAACACCGTTCTTCTTATATTTGGCAAGGAAAGGGCGAAATCTGAAATGAAGAAAACAACCAGAAAACAAAAACGCCCCTTGCTGGCGATACTCATATTGGCCGTGATTCTGATCGTTCTGTCCGTCATCAGCATTGGCTTCGGTGCTTTATACATTTCACCGGATGCGGTAGTGACGAACTTGTTGGGACTGGATCATTCCTTTGCATTCATCATCCAGCAATACCGCCTTCCACGAATTATATTAGCGATTTTGGCCGGTGCCGGGCTTGCCGCGGCCGGAGCGATTTTGCAGGGTGTCATCCGCAACCCGCTCGCTTCCCCGGACGTTGTCGGCATTTCAAAAGGATCCGGACTTGCGGCGATGGCTGTCATTCTGATCTTTCCTGAATCGCCGGTGTACGTGCTTCCGTTCTCTGCATTTGCCGGAGCAGCCATTATTGCTGTACTATTATTAATGATAGCCCGCAAAAAAAGCATTCAGCCCTCTTCTTTGGCTTTATCAGGCATTGCCTTAGGCGCGGTTTGCCACGCCGGGATGCAGTATATGATGGTCAAGTTTCCGGGTGACGTGAATGCTGCACTCATTTGGCTGACAGGCAGCCTCTGGGGAAGAAACTGGGAAGAAGTCCAGCTGCTTGCTCCATGGCTTTTGATTCTTTTGCCGATCGTCTGCATTCTCATACCGAAGCTGGACCTGATGTCACTCGGTGATGAGCTTGCGCAAGGTCTCGGTGAAAACGCAAACCGGCTGAGATTCATCCTGATTTTCACCGCGGTTGCACTTGCGGGAAGCTGTGTAGCCGTCGTCGGCTCAATCGGTTTTATCGGCTTGCTTGCTCCGCATATCGCCAGACGGCTTACCGGAGAAAAAGCTAAATATTTACTGCCTGCATCGGCATTGATTGGTGCTATTATATTATTAATTGCAGATACGTTAGGGCGCGGCATCATGCCTCCGGTGGAAATTCCGGCCGGAATATTGACAGCCGTGATCGGCGCGCCTTATTTTTTATATTTATTGAAATTCGAAGCGAGGAAACAGTAGGGAGAGGATACCATGGGAAAACTGGCTGCAGACCAGCTCACTCTTTCATATGACAGCACAGTGATTATTGACGGAGTCGATTTAAAGATAGAAGAAGGAAAAATCACTGCGCTCATCGGCGCCAATGGCTGCGGGAAATCAACAATCCTCAAATCGCTAGCCAGGCTGATGGCCCCAAAAAGCGGTACGGTCCTATTGGAAGGAAAAGATATACACCGCCAGCCGTCAAAAGAAGTCGCAAAAAAACTGGCTATTCTTCCTCAATCTCCTCAGGCGCCTGAGGGATTAACGGTAGAGGAACTATGCTATTTCGGCAGACATCCTCACAAAAAGCTGTTATCCAAGCATACCCAAGAGGATCACGACATGGTAGAGTGGGCGCTGGACGCAACGGGCATGATTGAGCTGAAAGAACGGACACTGGATGCCCTGTCAGGCGGCCAAAGACAAAGAGCATGGATTTCCATGGCGCTTGCACAAGGCACTGATTTGCTTTTGCTCGATGAACCGACCACTTACTTGGACATATCTCACCAAATTGAGGTGCTGGAGCTGCTGAAAAAGCTGAACCGGAATCATGGACGCACCGTTGTCATGGTGCTTCACGACTTAAACCAAGCCGCTCAATATGCTGACTATCTGATCAGCGTACTGGACGGAAAAATCTACAATGCTGGAACGCCGGAAGATGTGTTTACCCAGCCGTTTTTCCGTGAAGTCTTCGGCTTGGAATGCTGCATCATGAGAAGCCCGATCGACCAGAAGCCCATGTGCCTGCCGACGGGACTGTGCCCGAGATTACGGGCGTAATGAAAAGGAGAGGACCCCCTCTCCTTTTTTGTATGCCAGCTTACCTTTTGTATTTCTTCTCCTGTCCGTGTTACATTGGTGTCAATCAAGTAAGAGGAGGATGAATATGACAAAAACTCAACAGCAGATCCAATTAGCCAAACGTCCGCAAGGTGTTCCCGCTCATGAAGACTTTCGCTTTGAAACCATTCCGGTTCCTGAACCGAAGCAAGGGGAAGTGCTTGTCAAAACGCTTTATGTATCGGTTGACCCTTATATGCGCGGCCGTATGCAGGATACGAAGTCGTATGTTGAACCGTTCGCCTTGGATGAAGCGCTCTCTGGCGGGGTTATCGCTGAAGTCGTGTCAGACGGTGAGCATCTGAAAAAAGGCGATATCGTCATCGGAAACCTAAGCTGGCAGGAATTTTCCGCTGTCAGCGAGTCTGCTTTGCGAAAAATTGATACAAGCCTCGCTCCCGCTTCAGCCTATCTCGGCATTTTGGGAATGACAGGCTTGACGGCATATTTCGGACTGCTGGACATCGGGCGCCCGAAAGAAGGTGAAACCGTGGTCGTCTCCGGAGCTGCGGGAGCCGTCGGTTCAGCGGTCGGACAGATTGCCAAAATCAAAGGCGCGCGAGTCGTCGGCATCGCAGGCTCTGATGAAAAAATTACGTATTTAAAACAGGAGCTGCAATTTGACGAAGCCATCAATTACAAAACAGCGGATGATATCCAAAAAGCGCTTCAAAACGCTTGTCCTGACGGTGTCGATGTGTATTTTGACAATGTCGGCGGACCGATTTCAGACGCGGTGATGAATCTGCTCAATGAATTTGCCCGCATTCCGGTGTGCGGCGCCATTTCTTCCTATAACGCAGAAAGCGAAGCAGATGACATGGGCCCTCGTGTTCAATCAAAACTCATTAAAACGAAGTCGCTGATGCAAGGCTTTATCGTAAGCGACTACTCCGATCGTTTTGCTGAGGGAGCAAAACAGCTGGCCGAATGGCTGGAGGATGGAAAGCTCCATTACGAGGAAACCATCACAGAAGGCTTCGAAAACATTCCTAACGCGTTTCTCGGCTTATTTAAAGGTGAAAATAAAGGAAAACAGCTGATCAAGGTCAATGATCCGAGCTGACATGATTAATAAAAACAAGGAGGGCTTTTTGCTCTCCTTGTTTTTGTGTATGGCAGGTCCGAACAATCAAAGTGAGAAAGCCATCTTCATCAGGTTCCGTGTCTTCCAAAGTAAATCCAGCTGCTTGAAAGCAAGCCAAACTGATTAGATTGTCTTTTTCAATGCATGCCACCCATTCCCGCACTCTCATAAAATCAGGATCATTCAGCAGGTTTTTTAATATCTGTTTTCCGTATCCTTGAAGCCGGTACAAAGGATTGACGATCAATCCAATATACGCCCGCTCCTCCTCGAACTCCATAACGACCATGCCTGCCGGCAGCTGACCGTCATATGCCATGATGACAGTATTGTCTTCATCTGTATTCACTCGTGCATACCACACATCTAATGGCAGCATCCCATCCATTCTCCGCCTGGTATCCTCATTTTCAAACCATTTTTCAATAATCTTCAGCTCAGGCTCCTTTACTATGTGAAACCTGTCTATTGAAGCCATCCACTCACCACCGCACGAACCTTTTCTATTATTTCACAACAAAAAAAGAAGGGCTTTCCGCCCTCCAGGCTGTCGAGAAAATCTCGACAGCCTTTATTTTCCCTTAAAATATCCATTCTCCTGTAATAAAATAAAAGAAAGACTTCAAAAGGACGGTGTCTTTCTTATGTTCCACACAAGAAATTCTTCTCA
>NZ_JAUMKF010000024.1:0-47512 GCF_030519405.1 Bacillus sp. C28GYM-DRY-1 | reverse complement strand
AGAAGAATTTCTTGTGTGGAACATAAGAAAGACACCGTCCTTTTGAAGTCTTTCTTTTATTTTATTACAGGAGAATGGATATTTTAAGGGAAAATAAAGGCTGTCGAGATTTTCTCGACAGCCTGAGACAAACCAATAAGGTTTGTCTCTTTTTCAATTTAATGGCCGCCGCCGGGCATCATGATAAAAATCGAGTAATATGTAAAGCCGGCGAAGAAAATCGTTAAATAAGCTCCGAAAATATAAATATACATGCGTTCGGTTAAGTTCAAATACGATAGAAATACAAATAAGATCGTCTGTCCAAAAAATAAAAGGGAAGCATCTTTCATATCACCTAAATAAAACATGACTGCAAAAATTCCCGTCCAAAATCCTAACACCCGGAACATGCGATTCATTTTTATCCCCTCCCGAGAGTCCCTCTGACTGTTATTATAATAGATCACACCTATAAATGTAAACATTTTCATTATTGATATACAAATGGAATTTATTCCTTTGATTGTATTTTCTATTATATGAATGATCTTTTAAAATTAATCCGAAAAAAGTTTCTGTAAATGGTTTAAACGAAAAATGATCCGGGTAGTTATTCTACAAAGAGTTGGTTAACTGAGGAGGAAAATACAAATGGAACAATTAATTTTTTATTCATATCCAAGCTGCACGTCATGCCGAAAAACAAAACATTGGCTTAAGGCGCATCAAATTGAATTTAACGAACGGCACTTATTCAGAGAAACCCCGACAGTGGAAGAATTAAGGTACATCTTATCATTAACGACAGAAGGAATTGATGAAATTTTAGCGACAAGAAGCCAAACCTTCAAAAATTTAAACCTAAACATCGAAGAGATGACGGTAAATGAGGTGCTGGCACTTTTAGTCGAGAAGCCGAAGCTATTGCGACGTCCGATTCTTGTGGATAACAAAAAGCTGGTAATTGGTTATAATCCGGGAGAACTGTTGAAGTTATCGAAGAAGAAAACA
Source organism: Bacillus sp. C28GYM-DRY-1 (assembly GCF_030519405.1). Taxonomy (NCBI): domain Bacteria; kingdom Bacillati; phylum Bacillota; class Bacilli; order Caryophanales; family Bacillaceae; genus Bacillus; species Bacillus sp. C28GYM-DRY-1. Next base: position 46,519 of record NZ_JAUMKF010000024.1, on the reverse strand, counting down.
GTTCATCAATCTGCATGATGAAAAACCGAAGATCCGCTGATTTACAAAATCAGCTTATCTTCGGTTTTTCACCTGTTCAGAAACTGGGCTAGCTGGATTCGAACCAACGATCACGGAGTCAAAGTCCATTGCCTTACCGCTTGGCTATAGCCCATTGAATGTAAACATAGTATGTGTAGGGGCAGACGGGATATACATATGAAGCATATATTTTTTAAAAAAACAGGAGGTAGCTCATTAAAATGATAGCTCTTGATCAGCATGTAACAGAGCACAAAGAAGATATTATGAAACAATGGCTGGATACTTGCTCGTCAAAAGGAAGCTGGCTGCATACCGCTAAAGATCAGCAAAAATTAGAACAAAAGTTAAAAGTCCAGAACGAATCATTAGTGACCATCGTGGCGAAATCCCTTAGAAAAGCAGAAGACGTAAAGGATGAGCTCAATCGATGGTCTCTTCAATGCGCAAGAGACCGTGCCGTTCATGAAGTGACTGTAACTGAAAGTGTTGGGCAGTTTAACGCCTTCAGGCATATCATGTTTGAATGGATTCAGAAATTCAGCGAATCCTACTCTCAAGAAATCAGCATCCAGGACATTTGTGAGTGGAGCAAAATTTTGAATCAAACCATTGATGAGATCATCGAAGTGTTTACTGAAGAGTATTACCAGGTCACTATGATACAATTAAACGCGCAAAAAGAGATGATTAATGAATTGAGTGCGCCGATTATGCCGATATCTGAGGGGATAGGGATTCTTCCGCTGGTCGGTGAAATTGATACGTACAGAGCGAGGACAATTTTGGAGTCGGTGCTGCAGCAGTGCTCAGCGTTAAAGCTCTCGTATTTATTTTTAGATATTTCGGGCGTTCCCATCGTTGATACAATGGTGGCTTATCAAATTTTTAAAGTGATTGACAGCACCAAACTGCTCGGCATTGAGACAATTATTTCAGGAATTCGACCTGAAATTGCTCAAACTGTGGTGAAGCTGGGTCTGGATTTTTCGAATGTGAAAACCGAGCAAAGTCTTGCTAAAGCCCTGGCCAATAAGGGATTTAAGATAAAAGAGTGTTGATGACATTGTGATGGTCCTCTGGAAAAAGCAGCTGAACAGCCTCCCTCGGGCTATTCAGCTTTTTTTACTTCTATAAATAAAATGTGATGACTGTCGATGTCTTTTACCTTAAAAGAGTAGCCGCCATATACAATAACACTTTCAGGCTTGGCGTCTATGTTTTGTGTGAGAAACCAGCCGCCCAAGGTGTCCACTTCTGCGTCTGACAGGTCTGTTCCAAGCAGGTTATTTACATCGCTGATTAATAATTTAGCATTTAATAAGTAGTGATTCTTTCCGAGCTCGCGAATATGAGGAACTTCATCGGCATCAAATTCATCACGGATTTCTCCTACAATTTCTTCAATAATATCTTCTGCAGTGACCAAACCGGAAGTCCCGCCATATTCATCAATGAGGATTGCCATATGAGTGCGTTCCTTTTGCATTTTCAGCAGTAATTGATAAATTGGAATTGTCTCAATAACGTGGATAACAGGCTGAATGAAAGGTTCAATTTGCTGTTTTTTAAGTGAAAAATCTTTCGACAGCATTGAAAACAGCACTTCTTTCATATTAATTACGCCGATGACATTATCTTTATCCTCCCTGACAACTGGGTACCGTGTATATTTTGTTTGCTTCACTGTTTCCTGCAGATTTGGAATGGAGTCTTCATCAAGTGACAAACTGACCATTTCATTTCGCGGCACCATGATTTCCTTTGCCATTCGTTTATCAAAGGTAAAGATATTATTCATGTATTTTAATTCGCTTTTTCTGATTTCACCGCTTTTATAGCTTTCAGCCAAAAGAACCCGCAGTTCTTCCTCCGTATATGCCAGCTCATGCTCTGATGCCGGCTTCAGCCCAAACGCCCCTGTAATCAACCGGGCTGAGTGGTTCAGCAGCCAAATGAATGGAAACATAATCTTATAAAACCAAATAAGCGGTTTGGCGAGCATCAATGTAATGCTTTCCGCTTTTTGAATGGCGAAACTCTTTGGCGCCAGCTCCCCGATGACGACGTTTAAATATGTCACCGTCAAAAAGGCGATGGCGAGTGATAGAAGGTGGGTCAGCGATTCATTTAAGCCTGCTTTATGAAAAAGCGGCTTAAGCAGAGTTTGCACAGTCGGTTCCCCAAGCCAGCCCAGTCCTAAAGCTGCAACTGTGATGCCCAGCTGACAGGCTGATAAATATTCATCAAGGTGAGTGATGACGTGCTTTGCTGCTTTAGCACCTTTCTTTCCTTTTGCGACAAACTGATCAATTCTGGATCGCCGCACTTTTACGATTGAAAATTCTACGGCAACAAAAAATCCTGTTAACAAAATAAGAATAGCGACTGCTAGTAAATTGATAAATTCCAAAACAACTGCCTTCTCCAAGGAAGGCATGCACCTCCCTTTTCCAATGTCTTTCTACATTCCATACCACCGGAATTTGCTCACAAAACATGCGTTGGAGCGGCTGACTGGTTTAGTAGTGCCTTTCTTTGGGCATTAAAGAATAAAGAACAAAAGTTTGGAGGAGCTTGACATGAAGGCACATACGGGAAAGGAATGGTTTTGGTACCAAATGGGGCCTCAGGAGAGAGATAAGGCAAGAGATCTGATCCATTTTTCTCACTGGCCTCAATGTGAAAAGTGGTTTGAAAATAACCATCATATTAATTTTTTGCGCGTAGACACGACTGAAACGGAAAATGAAGCGGTATTTGGCTCAATTGTATATGATCAGGGGCTGGATGAGGAAAAAGACCATACCGTTTTTCACTTTTATATAACCAGGCAATATTTTTTCACCATTAACTTTGATTTTTCAATTTTGAAGGAGATTAAGGGAAAACAAGTTGTCCAGCAAATGGAAAAAGCGGATAGTACCATGGAGGGATTTTTGATCCTTCTCGGCGAGTTAATGAATGCGTATCTAATCGGTTTAGATGAATTTGAAGTAAAGCTGAGAAAGCTCAGATGGCAAATCAAAGACGATAATAGCAAAAGCATTTTAAACCGTGTACATCGCCTGCACCATGAGCTGATGAGTTGGAAAGACTTAATCCTGGGCACTAAAAAAATTGAAATGGCATTGAAAGAAACCTTTTTGCCCCAAAATGAAAGTAAAAATGTTTATCAGCGGATACAACTTAAAATTGACAGGGGATTTACATACATCAGTGAATTTGAAGGGGAGCTTAATAGTCTGTTGCATTCAGAGGAAGTCATTACCTCTCACAGGGGAAATGAAATATTCAAAGCGCTGACCATTTTCACGACGCTCTTTACGCCGGTTACAGCACTCGGTGCCCTTTGGGGAATGAACTTTTCAGTGATGCCTGAGCTGAATTGGAAATACGGATATCTCTATTCTCTCTTATTGATTCTCACTTCGACGGTTCTGATCTACCTCTATTTGAAGAAGAAAGGGTGGACGGGAGATATGCTGCAGGAGCGGAAGAAGAAAAAGAAAACCCGAAAAAGGCGGACACTGTAGGATGTTTCATTTTTATTCAGCTGGTAAAGAATAAGAGAATTAAGTAAAATTTCTAAATCAGCATAGAAGGATGGAGTGAAGCAGGCATAGCAGGCATGATGATCATCATGCCTGCTTTTTTATTGGGAAAATAGCGAAATCAATGAGGTACATTCAGTTGAAATAATCTTTTCTGTCAACAAGAATTATATTTTCTGCATATAAAATCTCCAGAAATCACTTTTCCACGGTTTGATTACAGATCCTTCTTTTTCTACAATACGCATTGAAAGGAGAGGGAATTAAATTGGATTCAATAGAAAAGATAAGCAGGGCCTTGATTGAAGAGGCGTATACAACAAAGGCTTCTGACATTCACATTGTACCGAGGGAGCGGGACGCCATCATTCATTTTCGGGTTGATCATGCCTTGCTAAAAAAAAGGCACATGAAAAAAGAAGAGTGCATAAGGCTGATTTCACACTTTAAATTTCTCTCAGCGATGGACATAGGGGAAAGGCGGAAGCCGCAAAATGGTTCGCTTACGTTAAAGCTAGAAGAGGGACATGTTCATTTAAGAATGTCAACACTCCCCACAATTAATGAAGAAAGCCTCGTGATCAGAGTGATGCCTCAATACAACATCCCTTCGATCGATAAACTGTCATTATTTCCGAAGACGGGAGCCACTTTACTCTCATTTTTAAAACATTCGCACGGCATGCTCATTTTTACAGGGCCGACTGGCTCAGGGAAGACCACCACACTATACTCTCTCGTTCAATATGCAAAAAAACACTTTAATCGAAATATTGTCACACTGGAAGACCCTGTTGAAACAAGGGACGAGGATGTTCTTCAGGTGCAGGTGAATGAAAAGGCCGGTGTGACATATTCGGCAGGTCTGAAGGCTATTTTGCGCCATGACCCGGATATGATTATTTTAGGTGAGATCAGAGACGCGGAAACAGCTGAAATCGCAGTACGGGCAGCGATGACGGGGCATTTGGTGCTGACGAGCCTTCATACGAGAGATGCGAAGGGCGCGATTTACAGGCTGCTTGAATTCGGCATCAATATGAATGAAATCGAACAGACCGTCATTGCGGTAGCGGCTCAGCGCTTGGTTGATTTAGCTTGCCCGTTCTGTGAAAACGGATGTTCATCGGTGTATTGCCGCCAGTCACGAAACACCAGAAGAGCAAGCGTTTATGAGCTGCTTTACGGAAAAAACCTTCAGCAATGCATTCAAGAGGCAAAAGGAAATCATGCAAATTATCAATATCAAACGCTTCGGCAAATTATTAGAAAAGGGATTGCGCTTGGCTACTTGACGACAAACAATTATGACCGGTGGGTTTATCATGAAACAGATTAGAAAAACATGGCCTTTAAAGGATCAAGCTCAGTTATTGAAGCGGCTCGGTGAAATGACGGCGGGCGGGTATACACTTCTGGACGCCTTACGCCTGATGGAACTCCAGATGAACAAGAGGCAAGTGGCTGATTTGATTGACGCAGTCACTCGTTTGGGGGAAGGAGCGCCGTTTTATCAAGTACTAAAAAGTTTGTCATTTCATAAGGAAGCTGTAGGCATTTGTTACTTTGCTGAAACGCATGGGGAACTGCCTGCTTCCATGATCCAAAGCGGAGAGCTGCTGAAACGAAAAATTGCACAGGCAGACCAGCTGAAAAGGGTGCTGAGATATCCGCTTTTCCTCATCTTTACGGTCGCTGTCATGTTTTATATGTTACAGTCCATCATCATTCCTCAGTTTTCCGGTATTTATCAATCGATGAATATGGAAACCACACGTTCAACTGACATACTTTTTGCTTTTTTTCAGCACGTTGATCTTTTAATTATTTTGGCAGCTCTTTTTGCAGCAGGTTTCGGGCTTTATTATTGGCTTGTGTTTAAGAAAAAATCACCTGTCCGGCAAATGCTTATTTGGGTCAGAATTCCTTTGGCCGGAAACCTTGTCAGGCTGTTTAACAGCTACTTTTTTTCCTTGCAGCTAAGCAGTCTTTTACAATCGGGTCTTTCAATATATGACAGCCTTAACGCATTTAAACATCAAACGTTTCTCCCTTTCTACCGCTGCGAAGCTGAACAAGTAATTGAACGGCTAAAAGCTGGTGAATCACTAGAGACCGCTCTTAGCGGAAGCCCTTTTTATGAAGCTGATCTTACAAAAGTCATATCTCACGGCCAGCTGAACGGCCGACTGGATCGGGAGCTTTTCACATACAGTCAGTTCATAATGCAGAGGCTGGAACTCAAGGCGCAAAAATGGACAGGAATCCTTCAGCCAATGATTTATGGATTTGTTGCTGCGATGATTTTAGTTGTGTATTTATCTATGCTCTTGCCTATGTATCAGATGATGAATCAAATGTGAAAGGAAGAGGCTGATGAATGAGAAAGGATTCACACTTGTTGAAATGTTGATTGTGCTCTTTATTATTTCAATCTTGCTTTTAATTACGATACCGAACGTCACGAAACATAATCAAACCATTCAAAAAAAGGGCTGTGAAGGCTTGCAAAACATGATTAAGGCACAAATGACTGCATTTGAGCTTGACCACGAAGGACAGACACCGAGCCTTTCAGATTTACAATCAGAGGGCTATGTGAAAAAGGATGCAGTTTGTCCAAATGGGAATCGCATTATCATCAGTGGCGGAGAAGTCAAGGTTGAACATTAAAGTAAACAAGGAGAAGGGTTTTACCCTTCTAGAGAGCTTACTTGTGTTAAGCCTCGCCTCTATCCTCTTGATTGCCGTATTTACTGTACTTCCCCCTATTTATGCCAATACTTCTGTTCGCCAGGCGGCATGGCAGCTGAAAAACGACATTATGCTTGCACAGCAGACTGCAATTTCCAGTCATCAAAGAACAAAAATTCTCTTTCAGAGAAAAGAATATCAATTAGTTATGGGTGATACGGTAATTGAACGGCCGTATGCCAAGGGACTTTCTATAGAACCGCAGACATTAAAAGACCGTTTGGAATTTAATGAGAAAGGGCACCCGAATGCAGGCGGAAAAATACGCATAAAAGGACATACTTCTTATGACATGACGATTTATTTAGGGAGCGGAAGAGTCAATGTGGAGAGAAAATAAAGGCTTTTCTACAATTGAAACAATGTCTGCACTAAGTTTATGGCTGTTTCTGCTGCTGACAGTTACCCCCATGTGGGACAAGCTGTTAGCTGATGAAAATATGGCGGAATCACGAGAAATTGGTTACCAGTTAGCGAATGAAAGCATTAGCAAATATATGATGACTGGTGAAGGAACTGCGTCAAAAACAGTAACAAAGAACAATCATATTTATAAGCTGAAGTGGGAGGAGGAGGGGGAATATCAAAACGTATGCATATCAGCGGCAGCTTATAAAGAAAAAGCATTTTGCCTCACCATTCTGCGGACAGACTGGCTATACGCTTCTTAACGTATTATTTTCGCTCTCTGTCTTCTTGCTCATATCTGGATCGTTAGCTATGCTCTTCCATCTGTTTTTGTCACAGCAGCAGGAACATGACGGTTTCACACAGCAAGAATGGATGATTTCGATGGAACAGATGATGAACGAATGCAAGCAGTCACACGCAGCCAAGACAGCCGAGCATGGGAGCGTGTTGATCTGTACCAATCCTTCTGGGCAAGATATACGTTTTGAAATTTATCATTCAATGATAAGAAAAAGGGTAGATGGCAAAGGGCATGTTCCGATTCTAGATGATATTACAGCCATGAGAGCCGATATCAAAAATAATGTTATTTTTCTGGAAATAGAGAGTGAGCACCAAAAAGTGTATCAAACTGCTTTTCCGGTCTATTCGTATTTAGGAGAAGGATAAATGGACAGCACGAAAGGATTTATTTATCCCGCTGTTCTTTTTGTGTCTGCGCTAGTGCTGCTGATTGTGAACTTTACTGCGTCTCAATATATTTCACGCTGCATGTTTGAAAAGGAAACAAAAGAGTTTTACACAGGAGAGAATTTGCTTCAGAATGGCGCACTTCTGTCAATTCGGCATGTTCTAGAACAGCGGAAAGGCCAAAAGAATTCAAAGCAGTTTCCATATGGGCGGGTTTCTTATTGCATTCACGATACATCGATAAAAGAGCGAAAAGAAATCAACATAACAGCGTTGACGGAATCGGGAACAGAAAGAACTGCACAGATCATATTCGATCAAAAACAGAAAAAACTGCTGAGCTGGACAGAATAAAGCAAAGCAAAGGGTATAAAAAAAGTCATGTGAGCCAACACTTCATAATAATTGAATGATGAGGTGATCACGTGAAAACGAATGATTATGTCAAATACATGACTCAGCAATTTGTCAAATATATAGATACTCCGAGAGATGAGCGAAAAGAACGAAAAGAGGTGCGTAAAGAAACAAAAACGCCCGCTTCACAGCATTGGTTCGGTATTTTACCCTATGGTTTCAGGCTATGGCTGAAACGAAAAAAATAACCGCAAATATAACAAATAAGGTCCTCCAAACATGGAGGACCTTATTGATATTCTTCTAATATGACAACTTTATTAACCTTTTGGCTATAGGGATCAAATGAAATCGTGACAAATACGCCGAATTCCTTTGATCCTTCCCTCAGGGTTAAATGGTATTGCTTTACTGCTTCATCTTTTCTTTTGCGGTCCCATACTTTCTGTTTAAACAGTACCTGTGCGAGCGGGTACCTTTTTTTTGCTTCTTTTACTGCAAGCTCTTCCCATTTGGACATCTGGCGGGCGGTCACAAGCGGTGCTTCTTCTGCGTGAGCGGCAGCGGTGCCGAGAACGAGAAGAGAAAGACAAATCACACATTGTTTGATCATCATGCTGTCACCCCTTCTTTGTTTATTATTTCCAAAACATATTTTGGCATTCGTTCATTTTTTCACATAATACTACCAAAATTTTCAAAAAGATGAGCAATACTGAGTAAGGCTTTGTAATATGACGAAATATTCTCTTAAACGAACAAAATGGTCAATTTTGGTGTTTTTCAATCGACTGAACGTTGATTATACTTTATTTATAATATTCTTTAAAAAGAACGATCGTTGATCAAGTGGTGTTTTACAGGAGGTAAGATATGTTTCGATTGTTTCGCAATCAGCAAAATGCGAAGACGAAAATGAAAGTTATACTTATTTTTCAGCTATCGGTCATTTTCAGTCTGACTGCCGCGATATGCTTACATTTTTCCAGTGATACAAGCGCTGCTTTTCATGATATTGAAACATTTGATATCTCGCTTCAAACATGCACAGACTTTCAGCATACAGATAAAAACTGCCATTATGACAAAAGATGGGATCAAAGTGATTTGCACCTGTCAAATCAAACGGATACGAAAGGCATTGTATGCTCACCTATTTCTCTGTTTGCTGAGGTTGAAAATACAGGCAAGGAACTCAGGAAATCAAAGTGGAAGTGGGAGCTTCATAAGCTGGATAATGCCCGCAAACCGTTAAAGAATGGGAACGTCATTGAAAAAGGGCTTGTCTCGAAACAAATCGGGGCTTCACTTTATAAAATTGAGACGAAGAAAAAAATGAAACCCGGCATTTATGCATTTAAAGTATATAAACCGGCCGGGTACCCTGCAGACGGCAGTACATTTGAGTGGTCGGAGCCTATGACGCTTGCAAAGTGCGATGAAAAACCGACAGTCCCGAAAAAAGAAACGAAGCCGGCCGTCAAAAAGGAGAAGGAAACATCACAAAAGGATATACAAGAAAAATCAAATAAAGAAGATCTATCCGAAGAAACCGTAGCAGAAGAAAAAGAAACTCAATCAGTTCAAAAGGAAAGCGGGGAAGAGGATGAAAAAAGCAACGAAGCTGATAAGTAATATTCTCTACGTGATCATCTTTACTCTCATTATTATGCTGACACTTGTCGTGATTTCAACACGTTCATCCGGGGGAGAGCCGGCAGTGTTTGGATACACGCTGAAATCAGTTCTGTCAGGTTCGATGGAGCCGGAGTTCAATACAGGTTCTTTAATATTGGTCAAAGAAATCACTGATGTGAAGGAGCTCCAAAAGGGTGACGTCATTACATTTATGCAGGATGCAAATACGGCGGTCACCCACAGGATTGTTGACAAAACGAAGCAAGGAGACCATTTGTTATTTAAAACCAAAGGTGACAATAACGCAGCAGCTGATTCAGCGCTAGTATCGGATGAAAATGTCCGCGCACAATATACAGGTTTTCAGCTTCCATATGCCGGCTATATCCTTCATTTTGCCAGTCAGCCGATCGGAACTGCTGTTTTACTGATTGTTCCCGGCGTGATGCTGCTGGTGTACGCTTTTGTGACGATCAGCATGGCCATTAGAGAAATCGAAAGAAAATCTAAAGCCTTGGAAACAGATACAAAGGACAGCACCATGTCCACTTAACATCAGTTGTAAACCTGGTAACAGGTTTCGATATAATATCATTCAATAAAAGGGGAGTTTGCCATGGGTATGAAAAAGAAATTAAGTTTAGGAGTTGCTTCTGCGGCACTAGGATTAGCTTTAGTTGGCGGAGGAACATGGGCAGCATTTAACGACATTAAATCATCGGATGCTACTTTCGCTTCAGGAACGCTTGATTTATCTGCTAAAGAAAATTCAGCGAGTGTGAACCTGTCAAATCTAAAGCCGGGAGACAAATTGACGAAAGATTTCCAATTTGAAAATAACGGCTCACTTGCAATCAAAGAAGTATTAATGGCGCTGAATTACGGTGAATTTAAAGCAAATGGCGGCAGCAATACATCGGCAGAAGATTTTCTCAGCCAATTTGAAGTGACCTTATTGACAGTTGGAAAAGAGGGTGGCAATGGATATCCGAAAAATATTATTTTAGATGATGCCAATCTTAAGGATTTGTATTTAATGTCCGCTAAGAATGATGTAGCGGCCGCTGAAAAAATCAAAAAACAAATCGACCCTAAATTCTTAAATGCAAGCGGTAAAGTCAATGTAGCAACAATTGACGGTAAAACAGCTCCTGAATATGATGGTATTCCAAAAACACCGACTGATTTCGACCAAGTTCAAATGGAGATCCAATTCAAGGATGACAAAACAAAAGATGAAAATGGGCTCATGGTCCAAAATAAATACCAAGGCAATTCCGTTCAGCTTCAATTCTCGTTTGAAGCGACACAATGGAATGGTTTGACAATCAAAAAGGAACATACTGATAAAGACGGATACGTGCAAGAAAATGAAAAAGCGCACAGTGAGGATAGAAATTAATGACAGAAATAAAGAGACGGTCCAGTATGTCATATATTGGGCCGTCTCAATGTTTATTGACAAAAGAGGAGTTAGTGCCTCTGCTCAGGCACTACTCCTCTTTTTGGGATTTTCTCCATTTTTGATAATCTAAAAATTCACGAAATTGTTTTTTCGATACCCCGGATGTCATTGCATCGCGAACCAATTTCTCCCATTCACTATCTAATTGACCATCGTATTCGGTTTCATGTTTCTCATCGAGCAAAGTATGAACCGAGACGTCCAGAACAGCGGAGACTTTTTCGAGAAATTGAATGGAGGGGTTCGTTTGTAGATTTCGTTCTATTGAGCTTAAATAAGACTTCGCTACCCCAGCTTTTTCAGCTAGTTCCGATAGTGAGTAGCCTTTTTCTTTACGGTATTGTTTAATACGCTGGCCAATCAATGTCATCACCTTCCTTGTGATATTATAGCACATTCAGAAAGGATTTACGGTATGACTTCTGGCTGCCGGACCAGGATGAGCAGACTTTTTGTCTAAAAGTAAATATTTTCGTATTTCTTCCAGGCTGATATTTGCCTCTTTGGCTTCCATCATTAATTCAACCCATTCTTGATCTAATTCGAAGTGCTCTTGTTTTGCATTTTTCATGCAGTTCTCCTCCTAAAATACTTGTTTATGTATTTCAGCCAGTCCGGCCATGGCTCATTGTATGCTTCATTGGTCTCTGGAAGTCATTTTCCATAGTAATTGCCAGAATTTTTTTAAATGTACCTTTATTATAATCGCAATTTTTCAAAAAAAACGAGAACGATGTCGAATGGTAAAAAAAGTTAGACTGACATATTGCTTTGCAGATAAAATAATCCGCCATTTTCAATTTCAACTGATATCTTTGGCTGATACAAGGCTTTCAGCGCCTGTTTCTCTAGATGATACTCTTCTGGTTTTTCTTCTATATGCTCATAAAACTTGTCAAGCAATGTCGTATCATTTTTCCACCTGCTTACCGCCTGTTCTGCCCAGTCTGACGGTTCCTGCATGGCGGATTTGGCAATGTAGTTTTCCATCCGCTTAAGGCCGCTTTCTGGTTTGATCATAGGCGATATGGTGAAGCAATAGTCACATATTTGAGATGTGAGTGGCAGCTGTGTCAGTTTACAGTGAAAATCTTCAATTATGGTTCCAGAGACTAGGTGAAGACCTAGTGACAATAGTTTATCTTTTTTCATGTCGGACTGGTATGAAATCGTGACATTTATACCGAGCCAAGGCTGAAGTGAGACTTTAGCTCCGGCTGATTCAATTTTCTCATACATTCTGGTAAATCTCCCATTTTGTTTAACAGCTTTAAACATTTGAAAAAGGCGCGGTGCCCCAAAATAAATAAATTCGCCGTCTAGGTCTTTTGGGGCAGATTCTTTATCTGTAATAAAAGTGATTTTCATCGGATTCGGATCGCCGCCTGTCTTCTCGCGCCAGTGCCAGTAGAAAGGGCGGTTCATGATCTGTTTGTCCATTTCAACTGTAAGCTGCACTGTCATATAGCCTGAACCTTGATCGACAATTTGGCAGCTGTTTGCCTGAAAAAAACGAAGCAGAAACTCGTGAACCTCTTGCTGTCTCACTTATAAAACCTCCTTACAGGCTAAGATCCTCTTTTTTCAGCAGGATGCTGTTTTTTATAAGACAAAAATGAGGTTAAGTTATCCATTTTTAATTTCATTTCTTCTTCTGTTGCTGAATGGTACAAAATATCGTGCAGGTGCTCTTCAAAATTATTCACTTGAATTTTCGTTAAAATATCATCAAGTTCGCCGACCACTTTTTCAAACAAATGAATTTTTTCATATAGCAGCTTTAAAATATGCTCTTCCACCGTATGTTTTGTCGCCATGTTGTAAATGTGCACGTCACGCTCCTGCCCGAGCCTGTGAATTCTTCCGATTCTCTGCTCAAGACGCATCGGATTCCATGGCAGGTCATAGTTGATCATGTGATTGCAAAATTGCAGGTTGATCCCTTCGCCGCCTGCTTCAGTTGCAATCAGGACTTGGACTTTTCCGCCGCGAAAAAGATCCTTCATCCAGTCTTTTTTCCCGCGTTTAAATCCGCCTCTAAACGGTACAGAGCTGATACCGTTTTGCTGAAGAAACCATTGCAGGTAAATCTGGGTGGCTCGGTACTCTGTGAAAATAATGACTTTATCATCTATCTTTTTAATCAGGTCAACCACTTGAAGCGCTTTAGAGTTTTGTGTCACTTGATTGATGCGGTCTATTAAAACCGAAATGGTATGTTCATCAATGGCCGGTGCTTGCTTCTCTTTTTGGTCAAGCATTTTTTTCAGCGTCATGTACACAGCTTCCCTGCTCGAACAGCATTCTCTTTGCAGGGTCATAATAGAGAACATGCTGGCTGGCTTATTGATGCCTTCCTTCAGGCTGGAAATTTCATCGTAAAGCGCCTGCTCTGATGGAGAAAATTTAATTGGCACTGTTTCAACATGGCGCTGTTTCCAATTCAGCCCAGTATCATGCCGCCTGTTGCGGATCATGACTTTATTCACAAGATCTTTTAAATGCTCATGAGCTTCTAAACTGTTTTTCTTCTTGGCAAACTCTTCCTGGAAGTGATTCTGACTGCCTAAATGGCCAGGCTTTAATAAGGACACCAAATTGAAAATTTCTTCGATACGGTTTTGAATTGGCGTCGCAGTAAGAAGCAGGCAATATTTTTTTACAAGATTCCGGACAAATTCATAGTTCTTCGTTTTACTATTTTTTAATTTGTGTGCCTCATCAATAATGACGAGATCATATGGGATTGACAGCACAATTTCACGGTGGGGCGATCGCTTTGCAGTGTCGATTGATGAGACGACAATATCGCATTGCTCCCACACATAGCTTTTCTTTTGTTCAACAGCCGGGATCAAAAATTTTTCCTGAAGCTCTTTAACCCACTGAGACACAAGGGAAGCGGGCACAAGGATCAAAATCTTTTTGGCTAAACCGCGAATCATATATTCTTTTAGAATCAGTCCGGCCTCAACCGTTTTCCCGAGACCCACCTCATCTGCTAAAATCGCTTTCCCGTTCATTTTTTCAACCACTTTTTGCGCTACCTCCAGCTGGTGGGGGAGCGGTGTAAAGGAAGGCAGGTATAAAGGGGCTCGTAAGCCTTCAAATTCAGGAATGGCTAATGTTTTCTGGATTTCTGCAGAGAGTTTGTACAGTTCCCAGTTCGCCCACGGGCCATCGTTTTTCAGTCTTTCAGCGAATGTTTCAGGCCATTTTGCATCGTAGATCATTTCTGGATTCATTGCTTTGAACCGCCTTTCTTATTCTTCGATTCTTAAAATGAATAATATAAGAAAAATCTGCCCAAATTGCTGTTGCCCAGCATATAGTGATGATGGTAGGATATGAGTATGTATTTGATGTAAGATTTTGCTATAGTATGTCCATAACAGCATGAAAATATGAGCGAATGACAGCAAGGGGAGAGACCTGACCGAAAACCTCGGGATACAGGCGCCGAAGGAGCAAACTGCGGAGTGAATCTCTCAGGCAAAAGAACTCTTGCTCGACGCAACTCTGGAGAGTGTTTGCGCGGATGCGCAAGCCACCAAAGGGGACGTCTTTGCGAACGCAAAGTAAACTTTCAGGTGCCAGGACAGAGAACCTTCATTTTACATGAGGTGTTTCTCTGTCCTTTTTTGTATGTTTTTTAGCCGCGCCGTTGAAAAAGGGGAGGAATTCGATGCTGAAAAGAACGCCGTTATTTGAACTGTATAAGGAATATGGAGGGAAAACGATTGATTTCGGGGGCTGGGAGCTTCCTGTTCAATTTTCTTCTATAAAAAAGGAACACGAGGCTGTCCGAACTGCGGCCGGACTGTTTGATGTATCTCATATGGGAGAAATCGAAGTGTCAGGAGCCGATAGTCTGTCTTTTTTGCAAAGGCTTATGACAAATGATGTTGCCTCATTATCGGCAGGCCGTGCGCAATATACGGCGATGTGCTATCCAGATGGCGGAACCGTCGATGATTTACTTGTCTATCAAAAGGGAGAGAACCGCTACCTGCTGGTCGTTAATGCTTCTAATATGGATAAAGACCTGGCTTGGATGAAAGAACATGCAGCTGGTGATGTGCAGATTGACGATCTGTCAGATCAAATCGCACTCTTGGCTGTACAGGGGCCGAAAGCAGAAACTATCTTAAAAAATCTGACAGCTACAGATGTGTCTGCATTAAAGCCGTTTGGGTTTATTGACAACGCTCATATCAGCGGCTGCAAAGCACTTATTTCGCGCACCGGCTATACGGGTGAGGACGGGTTTGAAATTTACTGCCGCTCTGTTGATGCTGTGCATATTTGGAAACAAATCATTGATGCAGGGGAAGTATACGGACTGGTTCCATGCGGTCTCGGCGCACGTGATACGCTCCGGTTTGAAGCGAAGCTCCCGCTCTACGGCCAGGAGCTGACCCGGGATATTACACCGATTGAAGCAGGTATTGGCTTTGCCGTAAAACACAAAAAAGAATCTGATTTTTTCGGCAAGTCAGTATTGAGTGAACAGAAAGAAAACGGAGTGAAGCGAAAGCTTGTCGGACTCGAAATGACCGAAAAAGGGATACCGCGGCACGGATATGAAGTGTTCCATAATGGCAAGTCTGTCGGAAAGGTGACAACCGGCACGCAGTCGCCGACATTAGGAAAAAACGTCGGTCTTGCCCTAATTGCTGCAGAAGTGAGTGAAATCGGAACAGTTGTAGAGGTGGAGATTCGTAAAAAATTAGTGAAAGCAAAGGTTGTCAAAACACCATTTTATAAACGCTAATATTTTTTCTTGGGGAGGGGTCAACACATGAAGCACCGTTATTTGCCTGCAACAGAAGAGGATAAACAGGAAATGCTTGCCACTATCGGCGTAAGCGGCATCGATGAATTATTTGCTGATATACCGGAAAATGTCAGATATAAAAAAGAGTATCAAATCAAAAAAGCGAAATCAGAAACGGAATTAACAAGAGAACTGACAAAGCTGGCTTCTAAAAATCGTGATACGGTACAACACGCGTCTTTCTTAGGAGCAGGTGTATATGATCACTACCAGCCTGTCATTGTAGATCATGTCATTTCACGCTCTGAGTTTTATACGGCGTATACTCCTTATCAGCCGGAAATTTCACAGGGGGAGCTTCAGGCTATTTTTGAATTCCAAACGATGATTTGTGAACTGACAGGAATGGATATTGCCAACTCCTCTATGTATGATGGCGGAACAGCCTTGGCGGAAGCCGCAATGCTTGCCTCAGGCCACACGAAAAAGAAAAAAATCGTTGTGTCAAAAACCGTGCATCCCGAATCGAGAGAAGTGTTGAAAACGTACGCAAAAGGTCAGTATATTGAAGTCGTTGAAGTCCCCGCTGCAGATGGCGTTACCGATCTTGATGCTTTGCGCCAAACCGTTTGCGAGGACACCGCCGCCGTAATCGTTCAGTACCCGAATTTTTTTGGCCGGGTCGAACCGTTACAGGATATTGAGCCTATCGCTCATCAAGGGAAATCTATGTTTATTGTGTCAGCCAACCCGCTTGCGTTAGGTCTCCTCACTCCACCGGGCAAGTTTCAGTCTGATATCGTCGTCGGTGATGCGCAGCCTTTTGGCATTCCTTCAGCATACGGAGGACCGCATTGCGGCTTTTTTGCCGCCACCAAAAAATTAATGAGAAAGGTGCCGGGCCGCCTCGTCGGACAAACGGAAGACGAAAACGGAAAAAGGGGCTTTGTCCTTACTTTACAAGCTAGGGAGCAGCATATCCGACGGGATAAAGCGACATCCAATATATGCTCAAACCAAGCTTTAAATGCGCTGGCAGCTTCTGTCGCCATGACTGCTCTCGGAAAAAACGGTGTAAAAGAAATCGCCCGCCAAAATCTTTTAAAAGCCAACTATGCAAAGCAAGAAGCAAAAAAAGCAGGCCTTGCCGTTATGTTTGACGGACCGATGTTTAATGAGTTTGTCATCAGATTGGATGAACCGGTGAAAGCTGTGAACCAGCGTTTGCTGGCAAAAGGCATCATCGGCGGATATGATCTTGGGCTGACGTATCCGGAGTTGGACTGTCATATGCTGATTGCTGTTACGGAGCTGAGAACAAAAGACGAAATCGACGCACTCATTCAGGAATTGGGGGATCACCATGAATAATCAGGATCAGGCACTTATTTTTGAGCTTTCCAGAGAAGGCCGAATCGGCTACAGTCTGCCGGAACTCGATGTACCGGAAATCGAATTGGAGGAGCTATTGTCAGACGACTATATTCGTGACGAGGACGCAGAGCTGCCGGAGGTGTCCGAGCTGGATATTATGCGCCATTATACAGCGCTGTCCAAACGTAATCACGGGGTGGATTCCGGCTTTTACCCGCTCGGTTCTTGCACAATGAAATACAATCCGAAAATAAATGAAAAAATCGCGCGAATTCCCGGTTTTGCTGCGATTCATCCTCTTCAGGATGAAGACACGGTGCAAGGCGCTTTAGAGCTTTTATATGATTTAAGCAAGCACCTTGAGGAAATAACGGGAATGGATGAGGTCACGCTTCAGCCCGCTGCCGGAGCGCATGGTGAATGGACAGGGCTGATGATGATCCGCGCCTATCATGAAGCGCGTGGGGATTTCAAGCGGACGAAGGTCATTGTTCCTGATTCCGCGCACGGGACGAATCCTGCTTCAGCGACAGTAGCAGGCTTTGAAACGGTTACGGTGAAATCAAATGAAAATGGGCTTGTCGATCTAGAGGATTTAAAAAGAGCGGTGAATGAAGAAACTGCTGCTCTTATGCTGACGAATCCGAACACGCTCGGTTTGTTTGAGGAACAGATCACCGAGATGGCGGAAATTGTTCACCAAGCGGGGGGGAAACTGTACTATGACGGCGCTAATTTAAATGCGGTTTTAAGCAAAGCGAGACCAGGAGACATGGGATTTGACGTGGTGCACCTCAATCTGCATAAAACATTCACTGGCCCTCATGGCGGCGGCGGTCCCGGCTCAGGCCCTGTCGGCGTAAAGAAAGATTTGATTCCTTATTTGCCAAAACCAGTTTTAATCAAAAAGGAAGGGCACTTTACATTTGATTGTGACCGCCCTCACTCGATCGGCCGCGTGAAGCCGTATTACGGCAACTTCGGCATCAATGTCAGAGCGTATACGTATATCCGCTCCATGGGGCCTGACGGATTAAAGGCCGTTACTGAGAACGCAGTGTTAAACGCGAATTATATGATGAGAAAGCTCGCGCCTTATTATGATCTTCCGTTTGACCGTCATTGCAAGCATGAATTTGTATTGTCAGGAAAGCGTCAGAAAAAGCTGGGAGTGCGTACACTAGATATTGCAAAACGGCTGCTCGATTTTGGCTATCATCCGCCTACGATTTATTTCCCGCTTAATGTTGAAGAATGTATTATGATTGAGCCGACAGAGACGGAATCAAAGGAAACACTGGATGCGTTTATCGACGCTATGATTCAAATTGCAAAGGAAGCGGAGGAGAATCCGGAACTCGTCCAGGAGGCGCCGCATACGACGATTGTAAAAAGAATGGATGAAACAAAAGCGGCGAGACAACCGGTGCTCAGGTACGAGAAGGAAGAGAGATAAATAAAAACAGCTGTCTATGACAGACAGCTGTTTTGCTTTAATTCTTCGCTTTAATCTTTCCGCCCCATTTTTTAAAGCCGCCTTTTAGGTTGTAAATCTCAGTGCAGCCGTTTTTGCGCAGGGTTTGTGCCGCACGTCCGCTGCGGACACTGTTTTGGCAGTACAGATAGACAGGCTTGTCCGGACGGATTTCATTTTTTCTCTGTTTTAGCTGGGAAAGCGGAATGTTGCGGGCGCCTAAAATATGTCCGCCCTCAAACTCATTCGGTTCACGAACGTCAATGAGCTGTGCTTTTCGGTAACCCGCTCGGAATTCTTCTTCCGTAAGTGTTTTCATAATTCGCTGCTGATAAACATATGAAGCAATCATATAGATGATAAACGCAGCAAAAATAATCAAAACGATCATATTAGACAATGTAATTCTACTCCTTTAGCATATAAAATCAAAACCTTGCTTCTAAAAACAAGGTCATAGAGCCGTTTTCGACAAATACTATTATAGTAAAGCACAGCGTAATTGTCATCTATAATGGAACTAAAATATTTTCATTTTCCCGGCAGTTTGATAAACTGATTCTATTAAAACGGTAAGGAAGGTCTCAAAATGGAAAAAGAAACTTGGCGGTTTATAGACTCAGGTAATGCAAGTCCTGCATTCAATATGGCGCTTGATGAAGCGCTTTTATATTGGCACAGCGAAAAGAAAATTCCCCCGGTTATCCGTTTTTACGGCTGGAATCCGGCGACTCTTTCTGTAGGTTATTTTCAAAATATTAAAAAGGAAATCAATTTTGAAGCAGTACATAAGTATAAGCTCGGATTTGTCAGACGCCCGACCGGCGGGAGAGGTGTGCTGCACGATCAGGAATTGACATACAGCGTGATTGTTTCGGAAGAGCATCCTGAAATGCCGGCGACTGTTACTGAGGCATACCGGGTCATTTCAGAGGGCATACTTCAAGGCTTTAGAAATCTTGGTCTGGACGCTTACTTTGCCATCCCGAGAACCGAAAAAGAAAAAGAAAGCTTAAAAAACCCGCGGTCATCCGTTTGTTTTGACGCGCCTTCGTGGTATGAGCTGGTGGTCGAGGGACGCAAGGTGGCGGGAAGCGCGCAAACGAGACAAAAAGGCGTGATTCTTCAGCACGGGTCCATTCTGCTTGATTTGGATGAGGACAAGCTGTTCGATCTGTTTTTGTATCCGAGTGAAAGAGTCAGAGAGCGGATGCAGCGCAATTTTAAAAATAAAGCGGTTGCCATTAATGAACTTACTGATAAGCGGGTGACGATGGATGAGGCCCGTAAAGCCTTTAAAGAAGGGTTTGAAACAGGCCTTAACATTCATTTGGAGCCATACGAGCTGTCCCAGGAAGAGCTTGATTTTGTTCATCATTTGGCAGAAACGAAATACGCCTCAGATGACTGGAATTATAAGCGGTAAAAAGGGCTTTTGTCCCGTGGAGCATCCTTGTTTTTTCAAGTTCATTAGTGTAAACTTGTAATGGTTTATAAAGTTAAGGTGCTTTTTGGGAGGGTTTCGATGACAACACCAAGTATGGAAGATTATATTGAACAGATTTATATGCTGATTGAAGAAAAAGGATATGCACGGGTTTCCGATATCGCGGAAGCATTGGCAGTCCATCCCTCCTCTGTAACAAAAATGGTTCAAAAACTAGATAAAGACGAATATTTAATTTATGAAAAATATCGCGGTCTCGTGTTAACGTCTAAAGGAAAAAAAATAGGCAAACGGCTAGTATACAGACATGAATTGCTTGAGCAGTTTTTAAGAATCATTGGTGTTGATGAAGAGAAAATATATAACGATGTTGAAGGGATCGAACATCATTTAAGCTGGAACAGCATTGATCGCATCGGGGATCTTGTTCAATATTTTGAAGAAGATGATGCCCGTAAAGAAAATCTTAAAACAATCCAAAAGAAAACAGAACATCATAATCAGTAAAAAGGCGGTCTCAAAGGAGGCCGTCTTTTTTGATGCGCTGCTCACCGCGTCATTCATTGGTCTATTTTTTCGCGTGTTTTCTTAAAATGATAGTAAAGGATCGGATGAAGGGGGAGAGAATGAGATGTATATTGATGGTGTGTTTTCCGGCGGAGGAGTAAAAGGCATTGCGCTGGCAGGCGCTTACGAAGCGCTCGAGGAAAAAGGCTTCCGCTTTAAAAGGGTTGCGGGTACAAGCGCGGGCGCAATTATTGCCGCATTCATTGCGTCAGGTTACACCAGCAAGGAAATCCACGCTTTGATTGAAGAAGTGGACGGAGAGAAATTGCTGGACCAGCGATACTCATTTATCCCCTTAAAGATGCTCCAGTGGGTGTCCATCTACTGGCGTCTCGGCTTATACAAAGGCGACACGATAGAGAAATGGATTGCTGATCTGTTACGAGCGAAAGGCATAAGGGTTTTTGGTGATTTGCAGAAAGGGTCTCTGCGACTTATCGCTTCTGATCTGACAAACGGCACCATGATTGTTTTGCCGGACGATTTGGTCCGTTACGGGTTAAATCCCGATATGTTTCCTGTTGCCCGAGCTGTAAGAATGAGCTGCAGCATTCCGTATTTCTTTGAACCGATAAAATTAAGAACGGACACAGGCACCGCCACGGTAGTTGACGGAGGGGTGTTAAGCAATTTCCCCATATGGCTGTTTTCAAAGGAAAGAAAACGCCCTGTAATCGGTGTAACGCTTGCGCCGCGGGAAAGGGAGCGGCCGAAAAAAAATATCCGCAACGCTTTCGAACTGTTTGGCGCCCTGTTTGAAACGATGAAGGATGCACATGACGCAAGGCATATTGCGTCACGCTATGAACAAAACATCATTTTTCTGCCGGTAGACGACGTAATGGCGACCGATTTTCATTTAACACAACAAAAAAAACTAGCCCTGATTGAGCTAGGTAAAAGACAGACAGAGCAGTTTTTAAAACAGTGGACCTATTAAAAAAGCGCTCTGTTTTTCTTTTTATTTTTTTTCCCTTCTATAACAGTCAGTTGAGTCTGGCTTTTTTTCTTGAGAATCATCGGCTTAGGTTTGCTGGCGCTCGGAACGCTTCGCAGGTGGCTGACACGTCCTTTATGTCCGGCGCGGTGCTTTGCTTTTTGTTCGTTCATCCGGCGCCGTGATTGTTTCGCCGCTTTTTTGAAGGCTGCTCCTTCGCTGCCCGCATTTCGATTCATTACATATTTCACAATAAGATAAATAATGATACCTGCCACGATGACGGTTACCGCCATTTTTGCCATTTCTCCGGGATTGGTTACCAACACATATAGAAAACCGAACGCTCCCAGCGCAATTAATACAGCAATAATAGGTTGTACACGATGATTCATAACTGTCCACCTCCGAAAGTAATAGCAGGGCAACGGATACTAGATGACGTTGTGAGAAGGCTTCTTATTCTGTTCAGACATTTCTTCAAGCCTGAGAAGCTCGTTAAAGCTTTCGATAGCAACTTCAACCTGGTCATCCTTGGGTTCTTTTGTTGTTAACAGCTGCAGCCAGAGACCCGGGTAGCCAAGGAATTTCAGTCCGGGAATATCACGAACTTTGTTTGTCAGCTGCAGAACTTCAAAGGATATGCCGAGTACGACCGGTATCAGTGCAACACGATCTATAACACGCAGCCAAAGCGGATCTGTCGGAACAAGTAAATAGACAAACATGCCGACAATAATCGTAAACAAAATAAAGCTTGATCCGCAGCGGTAATGAAGCCGGGACTGGTTTTGAACATTCTCCACTGTAATTGGCAAATTCTGTTCATAACAGTTTATGACTTTATGTTCGGCTCCATGATATTGAAACACTCTTTTAATGAGCGGTGTCATGGACAAAAAATAAATGTAACCGAGCAGCAAAATCAATTTAAACAGGCTTTCAACCGCAATTTGCGCTATGTCTGTAGAGAAAATCGGCCTTGTCAGTTCGGCTAAGAAAACAGGAACCAATGTAAATACGAATTTACTGAACAAAAATGATAAGACGCCGATTACCGCGAGGCTGAGATACATAGATAGCCCAGAGGATTTTTTCTCTTCCTGCTCAAGTGTCTCGTCTTCAGCTGGATCAAGCCCGTAACGTTCGCTTGAAAAATTCAAATGCTTGGTGCCGTTTGCGCTCGCTTCAATAATGGCCGCGATTCCCCGTAAAAAGGGTATCTTTTTCACGATATTCAGTTTGGGATTGTGTTTGCGGGGAAGCTTAAAGAAGTCAATGCTTCCATCCGTTCTTCTGATGGCCGTAACGTAATGATGCTTTCCCCCAAACATAACGCCTTCCACAACTGCCTGCCCGCCGTAAGCGGGCGGAATTTTATGTTTTGACATATTATCAACCTGCCTATTTCTTTAGGATTGCTAACCATTTCCTTTCACTCTATTGTACAGGAAACAGCGCTAAACCTCTAGAATGACAGGCTGAAAAATTGTCATAGCCTTGCTTTTTCTACATGCATTATACCCGTTAATTTCAAATTTTACTCACTGCTGTCAAAAAGTGTGAGCTTTTTTATTGACATTTCATTTTTTGGGCACACTTTAACTGGAGGTGCCGTGATGACAAGCGAAAAAGATACAGAACAAGATCAACAATTGAATGAGAAGCAAGGGCCGCCTGTTCCGATGGCTGGAAGGGTGGCTGCAACAGGCTTTTGCGGAGGCGTATTATGGAGTTTCATTGCTTATATTGCATATTTATTTCATTTTTCTGAAATCAGCCCGAATATGATTTTGCAGCCGTTTGTGCTCGGAGATTGGAAAAAGCATGGACTGGGAACTGTAATCAGCATCATTTTGATCGGACTTCTTTCAATTGGCGCAGCGTTTCTTTATTTTTTTCTATTGAAACGTTTGAAAACAATGTGGCCAGGTGTTTTATACGGCTTGCTGCTTTGGCTGCTCGTATTTTTTGTTTTTAATCCGATTTTTCCTGATGTGCGTGCGGTGACCGAACTGAAAGCAGATACAGTTATTACATCCATTTGCATCTATTTGCTATACGGGCTGTTTGTCGGTTACTCTATTTCATTTGAATACAATGAGCTGAATTCGGAAAAGCTGGCACGTGCGCTGGGAACGCATAGAGAATAGTGTATTATCTTTTGCAGTATGATAAAATGTTCACGAGAAGTGAACATTTTTTACATGAGAAACCCTCGCGAAAAGGAGAGATTCGTGTGCCTCATTTTTTAATTTTGAACGGGCCGAATGTCAATCGGCTAGGGAAACGTGAGCCGAAGGTATTCGGTCGCCAGACACTGACCGATATTGAAACAGATCTTTTTCAATTTGCAGAAGCCCTACATATCCAACTCACTTTCTTCCAGTCTAATCACGAAGGTGATTTGATAGATGCGATACATGAGGCTGAGGAGCAATACGACGGGATTGTTCTGAACCCTGGTGCCCTGAGTCATTACAGCTATGCGATCAGGGACGCTGTTTCAAGTATCAGTCTTTCTGTGGTTGAGGTGCATTTATCAAACTTATACGCTAGGGAGGAATTCAGGCATCAGTCGGTTATCGCTCCGGTTGCGAAAGGGCAGATTGTCGGTCTTGGAGCTGAAGGCTACAAGCTTGCTGTTCGCTACTTAATAAGCCAGCAAGGGGGAGAATAAAGATGAAGCTAGAGAAAATAAGAAACCTGTTTGGACAGCTGGGGATTGATGGAATGCTGATTACGAGCAGTACGAATGTACGCTATATGACCGGATTTACAGGTTCGGCAGGCTTGGCTGTTATATCAGGTGACAGGGCAGCGTTTATTACGGATTTTCGTTATACAGAGCAGGCGAAAGTTCAGGTAAATGACTTTGAGATCATTGAACATGGTGGCAGCTTGATTCAGACCACTGCCGACACGATTGAAGCGTTCGGCATCAAGCGCCTCGGCTTTGAGCAGAACAGCATGACATACGGCACATACGCCTCGTACAGCACGGTTGTCAGTGAGGCTGAATTAGTCCCTGTGGCTGAATCCGTAGAAAAGTTGCGCTTGATTAAGTCTAGTGAAGAGATTAAGATATTAGAGGAAGCTGCGAAGATTGCAGATGATGCCTTTAGACATATCTTGACGTTTATGAAACCTGGCATTTCTGAAATCGCTGTTGCCAATGAGCTGGAGTTTTATATGAGGAGCCAAGGAGCTGACAGCTCTTCTTTCGATATGATTGTCGCCTCGGGGCTTCGGTCAAGCCTTCCGCATGGTGTGGCCAGTGACAAACTGATTGAAAGCGGAGACCTTGTTACACTTGATTTCGGCGCTTATTATAAAGGATATTGTTCTGATATCACCCGTACGGTCGCTGTAGGTCAGCCCAGTGATCAATTGAAGGAGATTTATCAGGTCGTATTTGATGCTCAGGCACTTGGCGTCGCACATATTAAGCCGGGGATGACAGGAATAGAGGCTGACGCCCTTACAAGGGATCACATTGCTGCAAAAGGCTACGGTGAATATTTTGGCCATTCAACCGGACACGGGCTCGGCATGGAAGTTCATGAATCGCCGGGATTGTCCGTCAGATCTTCAGCTATCCTTGAACCGGGCATGGTGGTCACAGTGGAGCCGGGCATTTACATACCAGAAACAGGCGGTGTCCGCATAGAAGATGACATCGTGATTACAGAAAACGGCAACCGGACAATCACCCATTCCCCAAAAGAACTTATTATTTTGTGATTGGAATATAGGAGGACATTAAACATGATTTCAGTTAACGATTTCCGTACAGGATTAACAATCGAAGTAGATGGCGGCATTTGGCGCGTCGTTGACTTCCAGCACGTAAAACCTGGTAAAGGTGCGGCGTTTGTCCGCTCTAAACTCCGCAACCTTCGCACTGGCGCGATTCAGGAAAAAACATTCCGCGCTGGTGAAAAAGTAGCGAAAGCGCAAATCGAAACAAAAACAATGCAATACCTATATGCAAACGGAGATCAGCACGTATTTATGGATACTTCTTCTTATGAGCAGCTTGAACTGAGCGCGACTCAAATCGAAGAGGAATTAAAATACCTGCTTGAAAACATGTCTGTGCATATCATGATGTACCAAGATGAAACGCTCGGTATCGAGCTTCCAAACACAGTTGAGCTGAAAGTTGTTGAAACTGAACCTGGCATTAAAGGTGATACAGCATCAGGCGGTACAAAACCTGCGAAAACTGAAACTGGCCTTGTTGTAAACGTGCCTTTCTTTGTAAATGAAGGCGACATACTTGTTGTCAATACATCAGACGGTTCTTACGTTTCTAGAGCATAGAAAGAAAAAAGAAGTCTGTTCCCAAAAGGGAGCAGGCTTTTTTTTGTGCCCAAAAACAGAATCTTTCTTTTATACGAAAATGACAAGACTACTTACGCAAGCTAGAGCATATCATATAAAAAAATGGGAGGTTGGGAGAGTGCTATGAAATTTTTGCTTGGAAATATCAATTCTACTGTTTTAACAATGGCCGGCTTGCGAGTTTTGTCCTCTATGATTGAGCTGACGGCAGCGATTATCATGCTTGTAACAAATGATGTCCGGAAGGCGGTTGTGGTTAACAGCATTCTCGCTATTGTCGGTCCGCTGATTTTTATTGTCACCATGACTGTTGGAATCTATCAAATTGCCGGGCAGCTATCATATGCAAAGCTGATTCTGATTTTCACGGGTGTTGTTTTAATTTTGGCGGGTGTTCATAAATAAAGAGAGGCTTGTCATAAAGTCTGCCTTACATCATACATTTTAAAGAAGCCAATCGGTAGAAAGGAGGAGGCTCTGTTGAATGAAATCGCTGAGGTTCTCCCTGAATCCATGAAAAATGCCCTTTCTGAAATACCGGAACAACAATGGCTGGAAATCGAAGAGGTCAGAATTCGGGTCAACCGCCCTGTAGAATTGATTCGAAGAGGACAACCTGTTTTTTTGTCTTATGCCGGCACGGTCGAGGATGCCCATCTGATCCTCAGCCGGCTCAGCAACTATAGTATGTATACGCTCGAAGAAGAGCTGAAGAAAGGGTATGTCACGATCAGAGGCGGCCACAGAGTCGGACTGGCAGGCAGAGTCATCACGGAAAACGGAGGGGTGAAAGGCCTACGTGACATCACATCTTTTAATATACGAATTGCCAGGCAAAAGCTGGGGATTGCGGAGCCGCTGCTTCCATTCTTATATCGAGACAGCTGGCTGAATACACTGATTATCGGTCCGCCGCAAACCGGTAAAACAACACTTCTTCGGGACCTTGCGAGACTCTCAAGCACCGGCAAAAACCACATATTGCCCGTAAAAACAGGAATCGTCGACGAACGGTCAGAAATTGCCGGATGCCTGCGCGGCATTCCGCAGCATCAATTTGGACAGAGGATTGACGTATTAGACGCCTGTCCAAAGGCTGAAGGGCTGATGATGATGATTCGCTCCATGAGCCCTGAGGTAATCATTGTCGATGAAATCGGGCGTGTGGAAGATACAGATGCACTTCTTGAGGCGCTGCATGCAGGTGTTTCAGTTATCGTCTCGGCGCATGGCTGGAGCATATCCGACCTGATGAAGCGTCCTTCATTGAAGCGTTTGTGGGAAGAAAGAGCCTTTGACCGCTATTTGGAATTATCGAGAGCAAAGGGACCGGGCACAGTAAGCCGCATTTATGACAAAGACGGAAATGTGCTGTCTGGGACGATGGGCGTGAAGACATGCTGAAGCTGCTGGGCGCTGTATTCATTGTGGTGGCGACAACATGGACAGGTTTTGAGATGGCGAAGATTTATAAAGAACGGCCGCGGCAAATCCGCCAGCTGCGTGCGGCGCTCCAATCCCTAGAGGCTGAAATCATGTATGGCCATACACCGCTTCATATCGCTTCACAGCAGATCGCCAAGCAGCTGGCACAGCCTGTTTCAGCTCTTTTTATCACGTTCAGTGATCAGCTGGAAAAGGGAAGTGATTCTGCGAAAACGGCGTGGGAGCAAAGCTTAAAGAAGGTGTGGGATACCATGTCTTTGAAAAAAAGCGAATATGAAGTGCTGAAGCAATTTGGTGAGACGCTCGGGATTCATGATCGAATCTCGCAGCAAAAGCACATCAAGCTGGCGCTGACACATTTGGAAGCCTCGGAAGCGGATGCTGAGCAGGCACAAGCGAAAAATGAAAAAATGATAAAAAGTTTGGGCTTTTTAGCGGGCTTGTTACTCATTCTTCTATTGATGTAAACGTGAGGGGAGCAAAAATAAAATGGGAGTAGACGTGAATGTCATATTTCAAATCGCCGGAGTGGGAATCGTGGTTGCATTTTTACACACGATTTTGGATCAGATGGGCAAAAAAGAATACGCCCAGTGGGTGACGCTGTTAGGTTTTATCTATATTTTATTTATGGTCGCAACGATTGTAGACGACCTTTTTAAAAAGATAAAAGCTGTGTTTTTATTCCAAGGATAGGGGGGCTTACAGATTGACATTGTTCAAATTGTAGGTTTAGGGCTGATCGCCACCTTCCTATCTTTGATTGTAAAAGAACAAAAGCCGACTTTTGCGTTTTTAATTGTCGTGTTTGCCGGATGTACCATTTTTCTTTATTTGGTAGACCAAATTTACGACATTATTCGAATGATAGAAAAAATTGCGATTAATGCAAACGTCAACATGGTCTATGTTGAAACCATTTTAAAGATTATCGGAATCGCCTATATTGCTGAATTCGGGGCGCAGCTCACAAAAGATGCCGGGCAAGGGGCCATCGCCTCGAAAATAGAACTGGCGGGGAAAATTTTAATTCTCGTTATGGCTGTGCCTATTTTAACCGTCATTATCGAAACGATTCTCGGACTTATACCTTCTATGTCATAACCGAAAGGAGGCGGTAGATTGAAGCGTTTTCGATGGGCTTTGCTTCTGGCCGTGCTGATCATAACAGGACATGCAGACATTGTACAAGCAGCCGGCGACGCCGAACAAACGGAAGACCATGCTGAAACGGCTGAGCAATTAGCGGAAAGGACAGCGACCACGCTTGAAACAGACAAGATTGGCGAATTTTGGAATGATATTATGACAGAGTACGGCGGACTGCTGCCGGAAAGTCAAAAAGGCAGCTTAATTGAGTTTATCAAAGGTGATAAATCATTTTCACCGCAAGAATGGCTGAAAGCTCTCTTCTCTTATTTGTTTCATGAAGTGCTTGCCAACGGAAAGCTGCTTGGCACATTGATTTTGCTCACGATATTCTGCGTTATCCTGCAGCTTCTGCAAAATGCGTTTCAACAAAGCACCGTCAGCAAGGTCGCTTACTCAATTGTGTACATGGTGCTGATTATTCTTGCGCTAAACAGTTTTCATGTAGCAATCAATTATGCGACAGAGGCCATTCAGACGATGACCAGCTTTATACTGGCGCTCATTCCGCTCCTCTTAGCGCTTTTGGCTTCGTCAGGCGGAGCTGTATCTGCAGCCTTCTTTCATCCTGTTATCCTCTTTCTGATGAACACGAGCGGTCTTTTGATTCAGAATATTGTCATGCCGCTCATTTTCTTATCAGCGATTCTGAGCATTGTCAGCACAATGACCGAACAATACAAAGTAACGCAGCTGGCCAACCTGCTCAGAAATATCGCCATCGGTTCTCTCGCCGTCTTCCTCACCATCTTTCTCGGCGTCATCTCTGTTCAGGGAGCCTCAGCTGCAGTGACAGACGGCATTACGCTCAGGACGGCTAAATTTATAACCGGAAACTTTATTCCTGTACTTGGCCGAATGTTTACAGACGCGACAGATACAGTGATCAGCGCTTCCTTACTGCTGAAAAATACAGTGGGAATTCTCGGAGTGGCTATTCTAATCTGTATTGCGGCTTTTCCGGCAATCAAAGTGCTTTCCCTCGCTTTTATTTATAAGCTGGCAGCCGCGATTCTTCAGCCGCTTGGAGGCGGGCCCGTCATAACTTGCCTCGACGTCATCAGCAAAAGCGTCATCTATATTTTTGCAGCTCTCGCCATTGTGTCTCTCATGTTTTTTTTAAGCCTTACTGTCATAATCACAGCCGGAAACCTCACGATGATGATGAAATAAAGGAGGCTGGCAGATGAGTTTTTTAACTGAATGGCTTACCACCATCGTGTTGTTTATCCTTTTTGCAATTGTGATTGATATGCTGCTGCCAAGCTCCAGTATGCAAAAGTACGCAAAAATGGTAGTCAGTCTGCTCTTGATTGTCGTCATGCTCACGCCGATTTTTAAGCTTTTCAACACAGACCCAGCAGTCATCTTTGAATACCTCACAAAAAACGGGCAGTCAGAGTCTGCCGACATAAAAAATCAAATCAATTCAAAAAAAATAGAAATACAAGCTTCCCAGCGCGCATATATTTTAGAAGAAATGGCTGTCCAACTAAAAAAGAAAGCGGAGGAGAGATTCAGTCATGAGGAATACAAAGTAGGCCACATCAAACTCACGGCAGGAGAAAAGGTAGATTCAGAAGAGGATATCAAAACAATCAGCGTGTATATGGCCCCGTCTTCTGAAAAAACGGTCCAAACGGTCGCGCCGGTCAACATTGATACAGATCATGCATACGTAACGAAAGAAGCAGCCGAACAGAAAGAAGCCAAACAGATCCAGTCGCAGCTTGCGGACATTTGGGAAATCGGAAGTGAGAAAATTACGGTTCATATGGAAGGCGGGGAGAGTGTCGGCAATGAATAAAAACGGATTATGGAATGTATTGAAAAAGCAGTTTCTTCCGGGGCAAACGAAGGACGGTGAAAAGCCGAAGCTGACCAAATATCATTACTTTCTGTTCGTTTTTGTTCTCGGAGTTTCCTTTATGCTTGTCAGTCAGCTGTTTTCTTCACCTGAGAAAACAGAGAACGCCAAAACAATAACGGCAGTATCATCACAAGATACCAAAGACAGCAAAGAGAAAACAGCCGAAGTGTTTAAAGCCTCAAAATCTGATGAACCTAAGAACTCGATCGATGATTATGAAAAAGAATACGAAAATCAGCTGAAAGAAATTCTTGAAACGATCATAGGTGTGGACGATGTCTCTGTAGTCGTCAATGTTGATGCAACGTCGCTGAAAGTATACGAAAAAAACAAATCAAACAAAAATACAACGACTGAAGAAACAGACAAAGAAGGCGGAACTAGGAGCGTTACAGACCAGACATCAGAAGAAGAAATTGTCATGATCAAAAACGGCGATAAGGAAACACCCGTCGTCGTCCAAACGAAAAAGCCTGATATACGCGGTGTACTCGTTGTTGCTCAAGGAGTGGACAACGTTCAAATAAAACAAACCATAGTTGAAGCGGTGACACGGGTCCTGGATGTTCCAAGCCACCGGGTTGCGGTTGCCCCTAAAAAAATAAAGGAGGATTCATAAATGCTCAAAAAACAAACCGTTTGGCTATTAACAATGCTCAGTCTGGTCGTGGTGTTAAGCGTCTACTATATCATGTCGCCGGAAAGCAAAAATGCCGTGCAAATGCAAAGTGAAAAAAGCGCGTCTGACAGCGGAGAGGTCGCAACTGAAAAAGCGCCTCCCCAGCAAGACACAAAGGAAAAAAACGGTACAGAAACTGAAACAGAAAAAGAAGATGGAACAAAGGGCACAAAAGATTCATCAGCAGACAAGGAAACATCCGCTGAAGCCAGTGAAAAAGGGACTGTTGTCACAGAAACAGCCGATGATGATCTGTTCACGACGTACCGTCTTGATTTAGAAGATGCCAGAAGCAAAGAAAGAGAGGAACTCAATGCCATTGTGTCAAGCGATGATGCAACAGCAAAGGAAAAGAGCGAAGCATATGATAAAATGACGGCTCTCAGTGAAGTGGAAGGAACTGAAAAACAGCTGGAAACGCTTATTAAAACACAAGGCTACGAAGACGCGCTTGTCAATGCTGAAGGAGATAAAATCAACATTACAGTCAAATCAGACAAACATTCCAAATCAAAGGCGACAGCCATTATAGACCTTGTGGCAAAAGAAATCAAAACAATGAAAGACGTCGCTGTCACATTTGAACCATCCAAGTAAAAAAGAGGAAAAACACGCCCGCTTACAAAGCGGGCTTTTTGGCGTGCCAATCATAATTAGAGTTGAATTCAAAAGTCCGCTCCTGTAAGATGAACATAGTATGTACTTTTAGTAGTAACC
The DNA here is from genome assembly GCF_030519405.1 of Bacillus sp. C28GYM-DRY-1. Lineage (NCBI taxonomy): Bacteria > Bacillati > Bacillota > Bacilli > Caryophanales > Bacillaceae > Bacillus > Bacillus sp. C28GYM-DRY-1. The sequence goes on along the minus strand of NZ_JAUMKF010000024.1, from coordinate 14,845 downwards.
TATAAAAAAGAAATTTCATACATAGGAGTGCGATTGAATGTTAAATAGTAAAGAAATCCACGAGCTGATTAAAGCAATTGACGAGTCTACAATTGACGAATTCGTATATGAAAATGAAGGTGCATCCTTAAAATTGAAAAAACATGAAGCAGGCACTGTTCAAGTGATGCAGCAGGCGCCGGCAGCACCTGTACAGGCACAGGCTCCGCAGGCAGCTCAGCCGCAAGTGCAGCAAGCAGCACCTGCACCTGCCCAAGAAGAACCTAAGCAAGATGAGAATTTGCATAAAATCAAATCACCAATGGTAGGAACATTTTATGCATCTTCATCTCCGGAAGCTGGCCCGTATGTAACGGCTGGATCAAAAGTAAATGAAAACACAGTTGTCTGCATTGTAGAAGCGATGAAGCTTTTCAACGAAATCGAAGCGGAAGTAAAAGGCGAAATCGTTGAAGTATTAGTAGAAAACGGCCAGCTGGTCGAATACGGACAACCTCTATTTCTTGTAAAAGCAGAGTAAGGAGACTTAACATGATTAAAAAGCTATTGATCGCCAACCGAGGAGAAATTGCTGTCAGAATCATCAGAGCCTGCAAAGAGCTCGGAATTGAGACTGTCGCTGTTTATTCAGAAGCTGATAAAGATGCCCTTCATGTTCAAATGGCCGATGAAGCTTTTTGTATCGGACCGAAAGCATCAAAAGACAGCTATTTAAACGTTACAAACATTGTGAGTGTTGCGAAGCTGACAGGCACGGATGCTATTCATCCGGGATATGGGTTTTTAGCTGAAAATGCTGATTTCGCCGAATTATGTGAAGAAGTTAACGTCACATTTGTCGGTCCGAGTGCCGACGCCATTTCAAAAATGGGAACAAAAGATGTGGCGCGGGAAACGATGAAACAGGCGGGCGTGCCGATCGTACCGGGTTCACAAGGAGTTATAGAAAATGTGGAAGAAGCGGTTTCGCTAGCTAATGAAATTGGGTATCCTGTTATTATAAAAGCCACCGCAGGCGGAGGCGGAAAAGGAATTAGGGTTGCCCGCACCGAAGAGGAACTGATTAACGGCATTAAGATTACCCAGCAGGAAGCTGCAACTGCATTTGGAAATCCAGGTGTTTACATCGAAAAATACATAGAGGATTTTCGTCATGTTGAGATCCAAGTGCTTGCCGATAACTACGGAAATACCATCCATTTAGGGGAACGCGACTGCTCGATCCAAAGACGCCTGCAAAAGCTTTTGGAAGAATCACCATCTCCTGCGCTTGATTCAGAAATTAGGGAGCAGATGGGCGATGCGGCGGTAAAGGCTGCAAAAGCAGTTGGCTATACAGGCGCTGGAACAGTTGAATTTATATATGACTACAATGAACAGCGCTATTACTTCATGGAAATGAACACGAGAATTCAGGTAGAGCACCCAGTCACAGAAATGGTGACGGGAACTGACCTGATTAAGGAACAAATCAAAGTGGCATCAGGAATGGAATTGAGCCTCAAGCAAGAAGATGTTGAATTTGAAGGCTGGGCCATCGAATGCCGAATCAACGCAGAAAACCCAAGTAAAAATTTCATGCCGTCCCCTGGCGAAATTAAAATGTACCTGCCTCCTGGCGGTCTTGGTGTCCGTATTGATTCAGCTGCGTACCCGGGCTACTCCATCCCTCCGTACTATGACAGCATGATTGCAAAAGTGATTACATATGGAAAAACGAGAGATGAAGCGATTGCCCGTATGAAGCGCGCATTGAGCGAATTTGTCATCGAAGGAATTGAGACAACAATCCCGTTCCACTTAAAACTGCTTGAACACGAAACATTTGTTGGCGGAGAGTTTAATACGAAATTTTTAGAAACATATGATGTAATGGGCTCATAATTTTTACGGAGGTGAATTGAATGAAAGACAACAGCTTGCTTAAAATGGATCAAGAAGATACGCATTTGGGTAAGGTTGAGATTGCCCCGGAAGTCATTGAGGTCATTGCCGGCATTGCAGCTTCAGAAGTTGACGGTGTTGCCGAAATGCGCGGAAACTTTGCGACAGGCGTCGTCGAACGCTTCGGTAAAGTGAATCATGGCAAAGGTGTCAAAGTCGACCTGGCGGATGACGGAATTACGATTGATGTATACTGTGTCGTTACATTTGGTATTTCGATTCCGAAAGTTGCAGCGTCCGTTCAGGAAAACATTCGTCAAACCTTATTAAATATGACGTCTCTTTCAATTAACGAGATCAATATTCACATCGTCGGCATTCAATTTGACACAAAAGCCCAAGAAGTTCAAATCGACGAAGAAATGTAAATGGCTTAACACGAAACCAAGGGGAGGGCGGCCCTTTGGTTTTTTTACACGTTACCCTTTATTTCAAAGCATGAAGAAAGCCGGCTCAAGGCAGCCGAGTTTCTTCATGATCGTGAAATCCGAATGATCATAATAAGGTGCATGAAAATATTCGGCAATAGGGTGAAAAAACCTTGATTTCAATATGCGGATACGAAAAAAATATGTTATGATCTCTTTGTGGCTTAACGACAAGCGGATAAAGAGGATCAAAGGAGAAAGAAAATGAAAAGAAGAACAGCAAGAGAAAAAGCTTTGCAGGCACTATTTCAAATTGATGTCAGCGATATTGCAGTAAATGAAGCCATAGAACACGCACTGGATGAAGAAAAAACAGATCCTTTCTTTGAACAGCTTGTACACGGGGTTTTGGAACATCGAGTTCAGCTGGATGAAATGATCTCCAAGCATCTGGTGAATTGGAAGCTCGATCGGATTGCCAATGTTGACCGCGCGATTTTGCGTCTGGCAGCTTACGAAATGGCATATGCAGAAGACATTCCGGTGAATGTCTCTATGAATGAAGCGATTGAACTGGCAAAACGGTTTGGTGATGACAAAGCGACAAAATTTGTGAACGGGGTTCTTTCTAACATTAAATCTGATATTGAACAATCATAGGAGGAAAGAAAATGACTGCAACAATCATCGACGGAAAAGAAACGGCTAGAGAAAAACGCGAACAATTGGCAAAAGAGGTAGAAGAGCTTAAAAAGCAAGGCGTCACCCCTGGACTGGCGGTTATTTTGATTGGAGATGATCCTGCTTCTCACTCTTACGTGCGAGGAAAGAAAAAAGCGGCTGAAACAATGGGAATGAATTTCAAGCTTGATCAATTTGACAGCAGCCTCACAGAAGCTGAACTGCTTTCCATTATCGATCAATACAATCAAGACCCTGAGTTTCACGGCATTCTCGTTCAGCTTCCGCTTCCAGACCATATTTCTGAAAAAGCGGTGATTGAACGTATCTCTCCTGATAAAGATGTAGACGGTTTTCATCCGTTAAACGTAGGGAAAATGCTGCTTGGCGAAGATACGTTTCTTCCTTGCACGCCTCACGGAATTGTTGAGCTTTTGAAGAAAACCAATATTGACCTTTCCGGTAAAGAGGTTGTTGTAGTCGGCCGTAGCAATATTGTCGGCAAACCTGTCGGCCAGCTTTTATTAAATGAAAACGCGACAGTTACTTACTGTCATTCAAGAACACAAAATATTGCCGAACATACAAAAAAAGCGGACATCCTGGTGGTGGCAGTCGGCAGAGCTAACTTCATCAGTGCAGACCAGATCAAAGAAGGCGCTGTTGTCATTGACGTAGGCGTTAACCGTCTGGAAAGCGGAAAGCTTTGCGGAGACGTTGAATTTGAAGGGGCAAAGGAAAAAGCATCCTTCATCACGCCGGTTCCGGGCGGAGTAGGACCGATGACCATCACGATGCTTGCGCATAATACTGTTAAATCTGCGAAACGTACGTTATTATAGATAATTGGAGATATTCACAGGAGGGACGTTTTGCCCGCCGTGAATATGAGCACGATACCCGCTTCTTCAGGCTCCTAAAGCCAGGGCGGGTTTTTCTTTAGTTATGGTGCAGGAATGCTTATGAGAGGAGTTTGAGACATGGGTGAAACAGCGTTTGTTACCGTCTCAGCGCTGACAAAGTATATAAAACGAAAATTCGATGTAGATCCTCACCTTGAAAATATTTGGATTAAAGGCGAATTATCGAATGTAAAAATACACACAAGAGGCCACATTTATTTTACATTGAAAGACGAAAACGCCAGAATGCAGTCGGTGATGTTCGCGAGACAGAGCGAGCGTCTGCCTTTTAAACCTGAAAACGGCATGAAGGTGCTGGTCAGAGGCGGAATTTCAGTATATGAACCGAGCGGAAACTATCAATTATATGCCAAAGAAATGCAGCCTGACGGGGTCGGAGCACTTTATTTAGCGTACGAAGAGTTAAAAAAGAAGCTTGCCGGAGAAGGTTTATTTGACGATCGCTACAAAAAACAAATCCCCGCATTTCCAGCCACAATCGGGGTTGTGACATCTCCGACGGGTGCCGCTGTCAGAGACGTCATTACAACTCTCAAAAGAAGATATCCCCTTGTAAAAGTCATTGTTCTTCCAGCGCTCGTACAAGGCGAAAATGCGAGCAGATCCATCGTTAGCCGCATTAAAGAGGCAAATGAAAAAGAGATGTGTGACGTATTAATTGTCGGAAGAGGCGGCGGTTCGATTGAAGAACTGTGGGCATTTAATGAAGAAATTGTAGCACGTGCGATCTTTGCTTCTAACATTCCGGTCATATCGGCTGTCGGGCATGAGACGGACTTTACGATCAGTGATTTTGTCGCTGATATCAGAGCTGCTACACCGACAGGAGCAGCTGAGATTGCCGTGCCGCATACCACTGATTTAATCGAACGGACAAAAACAGCGGAAGTCAGAATGACAAGAGCGATGCAGCAGCATCTCGGCCAGAAAAAAGAACGGATTCAAACGCTGCAATCCTCGTATGCCTTTCGTTTTCCAAAGCGTTTATATGCGCAAAAAGAGCAGCAGTTTGACCTTGCCTATCAGCAGTTTCAAACCCAGCTGACGGCTCTAATAGATCGGAAAAACAGACAGCTGGAGCGTGAAACATACAGATTAGAGGCGTTGCATCCTCATGAACAGCTAAAGCAAGCGAGAACACGATATGAGGAACAAACAAATCAGCTTAGAAAAAATATGAATATCCAAATGAAGCAGCTGCATTCCCAATTTCAAACGGTTCTTGGCAAGCTGAATGCCTTAAATCCTCTTCAAGTGATGGAAAGAGGATATAGCTTGGCTTATAAAGAAGACGAACTCATTAAAAGTGTCAGTCAAATAGAAGAGAAGGACCAGCTTGAGGTTAAGTTGAAGGATGGCGTGCTGACCTGTGAAGTATTAGAAAAGAGAGGGGAAGAGTAATGACAGACGTGAAAAAAAATGAAAACATGACATTTGAAGAAGCAATGAAAGGGCTTGAGAGCATTGTGTCAAAGCTTGAAGAGGGCGATGTGCCTTTAGAGCAAGCAATTAACTATTTCCAAGAAGGCATGGCTCTTTCAAAAATGTGTCACGAAAAGCTGCAGAAAGTCGAAAAACAAATGGACTTCATTTTAAAAGAAGACGGCGAACTGGCACCTTTCAGTGTTCAGGAGGAAGATGAAGATGACAAATAAAATAATGAACTTTCTGGCAGAGCGAAAAAAAACGATTGAAAATCAGCTTTCTATTTATACAGAGAATCTCGATATGCCGGACTCATTAAAAAAATCTATGCTGTATTCCCTTGAGGCTGGCGGAAAGCGGCTTCGTCCTCTCATTGTACTAGCCGTTTTAAACGCATACGGGAAAAGTGAAAAGGACGGCATTCCGGTCGGATGTGCTGTCGAAATGATTCATACGTATTCATTAATTCATGATGACCTTCCTTGTATGGATGATGACGATTTGCGCCGCGGGAAGCCGACAAACCATAAAGTGTTCGGTGAAGCAACAGCAGTATTAGCGGGTGACGGCCTCCTGACGGAAAGCTTTAGGCTGATCACCTCCCACGTGTCAGACGAGGTGTCAGCAGAAAAGCGCCTTCGGCTCGTGAAAGAACTGGTTTCAGCGGCAGGCACTGAAGGCATGGTCGGGGGACAAATAGCTGATATGGAAGCGGAAAACCGCCAAGTCACGCTTAAAGAACTTGAATCCATTCATGAACGGAAAACGGCCAAGCTCCTTAGTTTTTGCGTCATCGCCGGCGCTATTTTGGCGGATGCGCCTGAGGAAGATATCGAAACGCTGCGTACCTTCAGCAGTCATATTGGAATCGGTTACCAAATTAGAGACGATATTTTAGATGTAGAAGGCAGTGAAGAGAAAATCGGCAAACGTGTCGGCTCGGATACAACAAACGAAAAATCGACTTACCCGTCACTTCTTTCACTGGAAGGGGCCAAACATAAGTTGGATGTTCACATAAAAGAGGCGAAGCGGTTGATCGGCGGACTCTCTGTTCAAAAAGATCTTTTATTTGAGCTTTGTGATTTAATTGCGGCAAGAGATCACTAACCAATCCTAATTTGAAGCGGCTGCACGAGATATGGTAAAATGTAAGCAGTTTATATGAAAAAAAGGAAAAGCGCATTTGTCTTTTTTTATGTCTGAGAGTGGCTGCTGTCCAGCTCGACATGCAGAAGACATGTATCATTGCAGAAATTCATGCTGAAAGTGAGTTGATCCGCTTTGGATCTTTTATCAATACAGGACCCGTCGTTTTTAAAAAACATGTCCATTGATGAATTAGAGAAATTAAGTGATGAAATCCGTCAATTTTTAATTACAACTTTATCCGCTTCCGGCGGCCACATCGGCCCAAACTTAGGTGTCGTAGAGCTTACTGTTGCGCTGCATAAGGAATTTAACAGCCCAAAAGACAAATTTTTGTGGGATGTAGGCCACCAGTCGTATGTCCATAAGCTGCTGACAGGACGCGGAAAAGAATTTGCGACGCTTCGCCAGTACAAAGGACTTTGCGGATTTCCAAAGCGGAGTGAAAGCGAGCATGATGTTTGGGAAACCGGGCACAGCTCAACTTCTCTGTCAGGCGCGATGGGAATGGCAGCTGCGCGTGATATTAAAGGAACGGATGAATTTATTATACCGATTATTGGTGATGGCGCGCTGACTGGCGGAATGGCGCTTGAAGCCTTGAACCACATCGGCGACGAGAAAAAAGACATGATTGTTATCCTAAATGATAATGAAATGAGTATTGCGCCGAATGTCGGTGCCATTCATTCCATGCTCGGACGTCTGCGCACTGCCGGGAAATACCAGTGGGTCAAAGATGAGCTCGAATACTTGTTCAAAAAGATTCCGGCAGTTGGAGGCAAACTTGCCGCCACGGCGGAACGGATCAAAGACAGCCTGAAATACATGCTCGTCTCCGGAATGTTTTTTGAGGAGCTTGGTTTTACGTATTTAGGCCCGGTGGACGGACATTCTTATCATGAGCTGATTGAAAATCTTCAATACGCCAAAAAAACGAAAGGCCCTGTTCTCCTGCATGTCATCACGAAAAAAGGGAAGGGGTACAAACCGGCTGAGACCGATACGATTGGAACATGGCACGGCACCGGCCCATATAAAATCAATACCGGTGACTTTGTAAAACCGAAGGCAGCAGCTCCTTCATGGAGCGGCCTGGTTAGCGGCACTGTGCAGCGAATGGCGCGCGAGGACGGACGCATTGTAGCCATTACACCGGCTATGCCTGTCGGCTCAAAGCTAGAAGGCTTTGCAAAGGAATTCCCTGACCGCATGTTCGACGTAGGTATCGCAGAACAGCATGCCGCAACGATGGCTGCAGCAATGGCAATGCAGGGGATGAAGCCGTTTTTGGCGATTTATTCAACCTTCCTGCAAAGGGCATATGATCAAGTGGTTCATGACATCTGCCGCCAAAACGCCAATGTGTTTATTGGAATTGACCGCGCAGGACTTGTAGGTGCTGACGGTGAGACACATCAAGGGGTGTTTGATATTGCGTATATGCGCCACATTCCAAACATCGTCTTAATGATGCCGAAAGATGAAAATGAAGGACAGCATATGGTTCATACAGCTCTCAGCTATGACGAAGGCCCGATAGCGATGCGTTTTCCGCGCGGAAACGGACTTGGCGTAAAAATGGATGAACAGCTGAAAACGATTCCGATCGGCACGTGGGAGGTTCTGCGTCCGGGGAATGATGCTGTCATCTTAACATTTGGAACAACAATCGAAATGGCGCTTGAAGCAGCTGAAGAGCTGCAAAAAGAAGGCCTTTCCGTGCGCGTTGTAAATGCGCGTTTTATTAAGCCAATTGATGAAAAGATGATGAAGGGAATCCTAAAAGAAGGCTTGCCAATCTTAACGATTGAAGAAGCGGTCTTAGAAGGCGGTTTCGGAAGCTCGATTTTAGAATTCGCTCATGATCAGGGTGAATATCTTACGCCGATTGACAGAATGGGTATCCCGGATCGGTTTATCGAACACGGAAGCGTAACGGCGCTTCTTGAAGAGATTGGACTAACAAAACAGCAGGTGGCAAACCGTATTAGATTGCTGATGCCGCCAAAGACACACAAAGGAATTGGATCATGACGTCAAAGAAAGAACGATTAGATGTATTACTAGTAGAAAGAGGACTGGCGGAAACGCGGGAAAAAGCTAAGAGAGCCATTATGGCAGGGATCGTCTATTCAAATGAAAACCGCTTGGACAAACCCGGGGAAAAGATTGACCGCGACCTTCCGTTAACCGTCAAAGGAAACCCGCTCAGATATGTGAGCAGAGGCGGTTTAAAGCTTGAAAAAGCGCTGAAGGAGTTTCCTGTCTCTGTTAAGGATAAAGTTATGATTGATATTGGCTCCTCCACCGGCGGTTTTACGGACTGCGCTTTGCAAAACGGAGCTAAACAGTCATATGCGGTCGATGTAGGCTACAATCAGCTTGCGTGGAAGCTTAGACAGGATGAACGTGTCGTTGTGATGGAACGGACAAACTTCCGTTACGCGACACCAGCAGACTTCACAAAGGGCATGCCGGAGTTTGCCACAATTGATGTGTCCTTTATTTCACTGAGGCTCATCCTGCCTGTCCTCAAAACATTGCTTGTACCGGGCAGTGACTGCATGGCTCTTGTTAAGCCGCAGTTTGAAGCGGGACGGGAATCCGTCGGCAAAAAAGGAATTGTCAGAGATCCTAAAGTGCATGCTGATGTTCTCAAGCGAATGATCAGTTTTTCTGCGGCTGAAGGCTATATTTGCAAAGGCCTGTCATTTTCACCAATCACAGGAGGAGATGGAAATATAGAATTTCTCCTTCATTTGCATTGGCCGGGAGAGGGGCAGGAAGGACAGGAGCTGCCGGAAGAAGAGATCATCCGCGTTGTAGAAGAGGCACATAAGACGTTAAAAGAAAAAAAAGCAGAAGTACCGGAATAATAGGGCGCTATTATTCCTTTTTTCTGCATTCATGTACAATTTGCAGAGAATCATATAACATAAAAGAACAGATAAGCTGGAAATAGAGGTGCTTACATGAACAAAGGCCAGAGGCATATTAAAATCAGAGAGATCATTACAAGCAATGAAATTGAAACGCAAGATGAATTGGTCAACATGCTGAAGCAGGATGGATACAACGTAACACAAGCCACGGTTTCACGGGATATCAAAGAACTTCACCTTGTAAAAGTGCCTACGAATAACGGCTCTTACAAATACAGTCTTCCGGCAGACCAGCGTTTCAATCCATTGTCCAAGCTGAAGCGGGCATTGATGGACGCATTTGTGAAAATAGACTCGGCAAGCCATATGATTGTGCTGAAAACGATGCCGGGAAACGCCCAGGCAATTGGCGCGCTGATGGACAATTTGGATTGGGATGAAATTATGGGGACCATTTGCGGAGATGACACGATTTTAATAATTTGCCGGACTCCTGAAGATACAGACTGCGTAAAAAACAAGCTGCTTGAGCTGCTGTAACAGAAATCTAACAAAGATAAGAGGTGTAATGCTGTTTGTTAGCTGAACTATCGATTAAAAACTTTGCCATTATTGAGGAACTGACGGTTTCTTTTGAACGCGGACTCACGGTTTTAACAGGAGAAACCGGAGCCGGCAAATCCATCATCATAGATGCCATTTCTCTTTTAGTCGGAGGCCGCGGATCATCTGAATTTGTCAGATATGGGGAGACAAAAGCCGAGCTTGAAGGGCTTTTTCTATTGGATAGCGGCCATCCCGTTTTTGACGTATGCACTGAGCAGGGAATCGACGTTTCAGACGAAATGATCGTCATGAGAAGGGATATCAGCACGAGCGGAAAAAGCGTTTGCCGTGTTAATGGCAAGCTTGTCACGATTGCTTCGCTAAGAGAGATCGGCAGGCTTTTATTAGATATTCACGGGCAGCACGATAACCAGCTGTTAATGGAGGACGAAAATCATCTCCAGCTTTTGGACAAGTTTGCCGGAGCCGAAGTAGAAAGCGCGCTTCAAGCGTATCAGGAAGGATACCAGCGGTATATGAAGCTGCTTAAAAAGCTAAAACAGCTTTCTGAAAGCGAACAGGAAATGGCCCACCGCCTGGACCTCATTCAATTTCAGCTTGAAGAAATCGAATCGGCAAAGCTTGAGCTTAATGAAGATGAACAGCTCCAGGAAGAGCGCCAGCAAATTTCAAACTTTGAGAAGATCTATGAATCGCTGCAAAATGCATATAACGCGCTTCGCAGTGAGCAGGGCGGATTGGATTGGGTCGGAATGGCATCAGCGCAGCTTGAAGATATATCCGATATTAACGAACCGCTGAAAAAACTGTCCGAAAGTGTGTCGAACTCCTACTATCTTCTAGAGGACGCTACATTTCAGATGAGAAATATGCTGGATGAGCTTGAATATGACCCGGAACGCCTGAATTATATTGAGACGCGTCTTAATGAAATTAAACACCTAAAACGAAAATACGGTGCAACTGTTGAGGACATTTTGGAATATGCTTCTAAAATTGAAGAAGAGATTGACCAGATTGAAAACAGGGACAGCCATCTTCAAAGCGTGAAGAAGGAGCTTGACTCAGTCGGAAAAGATGTTGCGGTAGAAGCGGCAAATGTTTCACAAATCCGGAAAGCATGGGCGAAAAAGCTGGCCGATGAGATTCATCGCGAATTAAAAAGCCTCTACATGGAAAAGTCAACATTTGATATGGAATTTAAGGTCAGAACAGCGTCTCACAATGAGGAGGCGCCGATTGTAAACGGCCAGCCTGTTCAGCTGACTGACCAGGGGATTGATCTGGTCAAATTTTTAATTTCAACCAACACAGGCGAGCCTCTGAAATCCCTTTCGAAAGTTGCTTCCGGAGGAGAGCTGTCCCGGGTGATGCTTGCCATAAAAAGCATTTTTTCTTCGCAGCAGGATGTGACGTCGATTATATTCGATGAGGTGGATACCGGTGTAAGCGGCAGAGTTGCACAGGCAATCGCTGAAAAGATCCATAAAGTCTCAATAGGATCACAAGTGCTGTGTATTACACACTTGCCTCAGGTGGCTGCCATGGCCGATACGCATCTTTATATTGCGAAGGAGTTAAAAGACGGCAGAACCACAACACGTGTCAAGCCGCTGTCTAAGCAGGAAAAGGTAGTGGAAATCGGGCGCATGATTGCCGGAGTCGAAGTAACAGACTTGACGAAACGCCATGCGAAAGAACTTTTAAAACAAGCAGATCAAGTCAAAACAACTGGGTAAGCTGCGCGAGAAGCGCAGCTTATTTTTTTCTGCACACATCCATTCGTTCATCAGTATATCCAATGTTTTTCTTTATATGACAGTTATAAATAAGGTGCCAGAAGGCAAAATTAAAGATGTAGCAGCAAGACATAAAGAAGGTGTGGGATAGGAGCGAGGAGAGTGAAGTAGTGAATGCCCGATAACATCAGAAAAGCAGTAGGTTTAATTCTCCTTGTTTCGTTATTAAGTGTAGGTTTATGCAAACCGCTAAAAGAGTATTTACTGATTCCAACGCAAATGAGAGTATTTGAAACCCAAACACAAGCGATTGAAACGGGTTTATCGGTAAACGCTCATGCACAAGAATCATCTGAAGCGTTTACAGTAAAGAAAGACCCGCATGAAATCAAGGTGACAGGCAAAAAATCAGGTGAGTCAGAGTTAGTCTACGATCTTGCCGGATTTCCAATCAAAAAAACAAAAGTGCAAGTTCTTCCTGATTTAAAGGTCATACCTGGCGGACAATCAATCGGTGTAAAGCTTCATTCCGTCGGTGTTCTTGTCGTCGGTTTTCATCAAATCAATACAAGTGAAGGCAAAAAATCTCCAGGTGAAACGGCCGGTATTGAAGCGGGCGACATCATTATTGAGATGAATGGACAGAAAATTGAAAAAATGAATGATGTGGCCCCATTTATTCAGAAAGCCGGTAAAACCGGAGAATCTTTAGATTTGCTCATTAAACGTGACAAACAAACAATCAAAACAAAGCTCATTCCCGAAAAGGATGAAGCAGAAGGCAAGTACAGAATTGGTTTATACATCAGGGATTCTGCTGCTGGCATCGGCACGATGACATTTTATGAACCGAAAACCAAAAAATACGGAGCACTTGGCCACGTGATTTCCGACATGGACACAAAGAAACCAATCGTAGTGGAGAATGGAGAAATCGTCAAATCAACTGTAACATCCATTGAAAAAGGGACAGGCGGAAATCCGGGAGAAAAACTGGCGCGATTTTCCTCAGAACGCAAAACGATCGGGGATATTAACAGAAACAGCCCATTTGGCATTTTCGGCACACTGCATCAGCCGATTCAAAACAATATTTCAGATCAAGCCTTGCCGGTTGCGTTTTCTACAGAAGTCAAAAAAGGGCCTGCTGAAATTTTAACGGTTATTGATGATGACAAAGTAGAAAAGTTTGATATTGAAATCGTCAGCACGACGCCGCAAAAATTCCCTGCGACAAAAGGATTGGTCTTAAAAATAACCGATCCAAGGCTGCTAAAAGAAACAGGCGGCATCGTACAGGGGATGAGCGGGAGTCCGATCATTCAAAATGGAAAAGTGATCGGCGCTGTCACCCATGTATTTGTAAATGACCCGACAAGCGGATACGGCGTTCATATTGAATGGATGCTGTCAGAAGCAGGAATTAATATTTATGGAAAAGAAAAAGCAAGCTGACTGCCGGTATTTCCGGCAGTTTTTTGTTTTGATCCCTCTTCACTTCTCATAATACATACGGTAAAATATACAAAAGAAGATTTTTCGACAAATTCACGTTTCCTTGTTTGTCAAATTTCATTTTTAGTCGAAAAACGGAGAAAAACATAGAATAACAAAGATATGCCACTAATATTGGTGATTATGATTTTTTTTAGAGGGTATATAGCGGTTTTGTCGAATGTAAACATGTAGCAAGGGTGAATCCTGTTAACTACATTTGGGGAGGAAGAAACGTGGAGAAAATTAAAGTTTGTGTTGCTGACGATAATCGAGAGCTGGTAAGCCTGTTGAGTGAATATATAGAAGGACAGGAAGACATGGAAGTGATCGGTGTTGCCTATAACGGACAGGAATGCCTGTCGCTGTTTAAAGAAAAAGATCCCGATGTGCTCGTATTGGATATTATTATGCCGCATTTGGATGGACTTGCGGTTTTAGAGCGGCTGAGGGAATCAGATCTGAAAAAACAGCCGAATGTCATTATGCTGACAGCCTTTGGACAGGAAGATGTCACGAAAAAGGCCGTTGATTTAGGCGCTTCCTATTTTATTCTCAAACCGTTTGATATGGAAAACCTTGTCGGTCATATTCGCCAGGTCAGCGGAAATGCCAGCAGCGTGACGCATCGCGCGCCATCATCGCAAAGCAGCATTATACGCAGCAGCCAGTCTGAACCAAAGAAGAAAAATCTCGACGCGAGCATCACAAGCATTATCCATGAAATCGGCGTCCCAGCCCATATTAAAGGCTATCTCTATCTGCGCGAAGCAATCTCAATGGTATACAATGACATCGAATTGCTCGGCAGCATTACAAAAGTCCTCTATCCGGACATCGCCAAAAAGTTTAACACAACCGCGAGCCGTGTAGAAAGAGCGATCCGCCATGCGATTGAAGTGGCATGGAGCAGAGGGAATATTGATTCCATTTCATCGTTGTTCGGCTATACTGTCAGCATGACAAAAGCCAAACCTACCAACTCAGAGTTCATTGCGATGGTTGCTGATAAGCTGAGATTAGAACATAAAGCTTCTTAAGCATGAGGATGTTATCGGATGATTAAATCAAACGTCTTTTATTTATTAGTTTACACTGATAAATAAAAGACGTTTTGTTTTGGGTACATTTACTTCATGTTCCGCAAGGAGGAGTGATACAGGGTGTTTGAAAAATACCGAATACTCATGTCGTTATTTATGCTGGTTTTTTATGTCGTCAATTTCGAACATCTTTACAAAACAGAATCACGCTTACTAGGGACCATGATAATTATATCTCATATGCAGTCATCGTTCCATGTGTTTTCACTGCTTGGATCATAAAAAACAAACAAACAAACAAACAGGAACACGTTGAAACCTTTTCCCAGGTAAAATCGTAAGTAAGGAAGCATTCATGAACAAAGGAGACGTACGAATGAAAAGAAAAAAAGCCAGAAGGCGTGACGGATTTCTCCTAAATTTGCTTCCCGAAGCAGTTGGCGAGCTCCTTCTCTTACTGTTTAGATGTTTGCATAAATTGATTTAAAGTTAAAAAAAGACTCAGACTGTTGACAAAATAGTCGGATCTTTATGATCCGACCTATTTTTGTCCAATTTATTCTGTTTTTCGGTCGAATAGGCTGGCGAGTTGGTCCTTTCCAAGTCCAATTCGCCAGTTTTTTTAGA
>NZ_JAUMKF010000023.1:0-55486 GCF_030519405.1 Bacillus sp. C28GYM-DRY-1 | reverse complement strand
AGGCATTTGTTTGGTGGCGATAGCGAAGAGGTCACACCCGTTCCCATGCCGAACACGGAAGTTAAGCTCTTCAGCGCCGATGGTAGTCGGGGGTTTCCCCCTGTGAGAGTAGGACGCCGCCAAGCAAGGTTAAACCCAGCTCATTGAGCTGGGTTTTTTGTTTATTTAAGGTCAATAAAATCAAACAAATACAAACACCGACAGCTTATATAGGTCATATACTGATTTCAAGTTTCAAAAAGATCTAAATAGTGTATACAATATCCGGTTTAAGGGAAGGCTAATTGTACGGAGGTGGGGACGATGGATGAAACTGTTAAACCTAATCATACATGTGTGATTTGTGATCAAGAGAAGAATAGAGGTATTCATCTTTATTCGAAATTCATATGCTTAGATTGTGAGAGAAAAGTAATTTCTACATCAACTTCCGATCCTGACTATGCCTTTTACGTAAAAAAATTAAAGAGCATTCATACACCGCCATTATATTCTTAGACCTGAAAAGGTCTTTTTTTGTACTCTTTCATAAAGAATGGGTTCATAAAAAGAAGATGAAACTTGTTTAGGTATAGAACGTAGTAGATAATAATATTAAAACTGAGTATAAACACAGGAGTCGATGATCTCATGCAGAGATTTCTTCACTTTTTAATATGGAGTTTAACAGGCAGTGCGACTTTTGTTTTCATAGGGGTAATATGCTTTTTCGGTTTAAATCAGTCGCTTTTCCTATCTTTTGTTTATGGGATCGCTTCGGGAGCATTCGTATATACAGCTGGCATTTGGAATGCGAGACGCCTATTTCTGAAAAAGCACGCACTGACAGGAAGAGAATATGCCTACATTAAGAAAAACCTCCAGGAAGCAAGGCAGAAGATCATACGTCTTCGGAAAGCCTTGTTTCAAGCAAAAAGCATTCAAATATTTAAACAAAATGCAGAAATCCTGAGACTTGTCAGAAGAATTTACATTATCACTAAAAAAGAGCCAAAGCGGTTTTATCAGGCTGAGCGCTTTTTTTACCAAACTCTCGATTCGGTTGTTGAATTGACAGAGAAACATGCCTTTCTGTCATCTCATCCGAAAAAAAGCAAAGAACTGTCGATGTCGTTGAGTGAGACTCGTATCACTCTTGCTGAATTGACCAAGCGTTTAGAAGAAGATTTAACTCAAGTAATGGGTGATGAAATTGATGAACTGCATTTTGAATTGGATGCAGCAAAGCATTCATTAAAGAAATAATGGAAGAGGGTAAGGGCAATGAACCGAGATCAAAGCGACCTTCATATAGATGAATTATTGGCAGATCCTTTTGGTGATATAGAGATACCTAAGGCGGAGACTGTAGAAGCAGAGAAAAAGCAAGTACGCCTTGTTGATGTTCTTCCCGAGGAAAATAAGAAAAAAGCAATTCAGCTCGCTGGGCAAATCGATCATAAAAATATGCAAAGTATTGTCTTATACGGTTCACAAGCTCAGTCTAAACTGCTGAATTTTTCTCATACCATGATTGATCATGTTCAAAAAAAGGACGTCGGAGAGATCGGTGAAATTCTTGGAGAGCTGATGAAAAAGCTGGATCAAGTAAATCCAGATGATCTTCAGTCTAAGAAAAAGGGTTTTTTGGCACGCATGTTTGGAAGAGTATCGAATTCTCTTCAGGAGGTGCTGTCTAAATATCAAAAGACCAGCGTACAGATAGACAGAATCAGCTTGAAACTGGAGCACTCTAAAAATGCTTTAATCAGTGACAATAAGCTGTTAGAGCAGTTATATGAAAAAAACAAAGAGTATTTCACAGCGCTGAATGTTTATATTGCTGCGGGGGAACTGAAGCTGGAAGAATTAAAAACAAAAACCATTCCTGCACTGAAGCAACAGGCCGAATCAAGTGAACATAACCAAATGGCTGTTCAGGAAGTGAACGATTTGATTCAATTTGCTGACCGGTTAGATAAAAGGGTGCACGATCTGCTGCTGAGCAGGCAAATCACAATTCAAAGTGCTCCGCAAATCAGGCTGATTCAGAACACAAACCAAGCATTAGCTGAAAAAATCCAGTCATCCATTGTGACAGCAATTCCACTTTGGAAAAATCAAGTAGCAATTGCGCTGACGCTTTTACGGCAGCGTAATGCAGTGGACGCGCAACAGAAAGTATCTGACACAACCAACGAGCTTTTGCTGAAAAATGCGGAGCTTTTGAAAACCAATACAATTGAAACCGTTCGGGCAAATGAACGAGGCCTTGTTGATATTGATACTTTAAAGAAGGTGCAGGAAAGCTTAATCAGCACGCTTGAAGAAACGCTGACCATACAAGAAGAAGGACGAATCAAACGCCGTCAGGCAGAAGAAGAGCTTATGATGATGGAAGGCGATCTGAAGCAAAAACTGCTTTCAATAAAGGAAAGGTAGTTACCAGTAAGTCTAGCTTTAAGTTCTGTCAGAGGCACGATATAATAAAGTATAAGAAGACATAATCAAAGGATTGTTTTAATGAACACACCTTTATATAAAGCATTGATTCAACATGCGAGAAGAAATTCTCATTCATTTCATGTTCCGGGACATCACAATGGAGATGTCTTTTTTGATGACGCTAAGTCGATATTCGATCCGCTTCTCACCATTGATGTAACAGAGCTGGCAGGACTGGACGATCTCCATCATCCTTCTGGGGTGATTAAAGAGGCTCAAGAGCTTGTCAGTCAATTATATGGATCGGCGGAAAGTTTTTTCCTGGTGAATGGTACGACTGTTGGGAATTTAGCGATGATTTTATCTGTTTGTGAACCGGGTGAAACAATTCTGGTTCAAAGAAACTGTCATAAGTCTGTATTTCATGCTGTTGATTTGGCTGGTGCTGAGCCGGTTTATCTCGCACCTGACATTGATGAAGCGATGCATGTCCCTACGCATGTTCCGCTTGATACAATTAAAAAAGCCCTGGCAGCATATCCAGATGCAAAAGGTTTGGTGCTGACCAATCCGACATATTACGGGCATAGTGCTGATTTGACCGAAGTCATTTCAGAGGCGCATCATTATGAGATTCCTGTTTTGGTGGATGAAGCGCATGGTGCACATTTTGTTTTGGGGGAGCCTTTTCCAGACTCAGCTTTGAAAATGGGAGCAGATATCGTTGTTCAATCGGCTCATAAAACGCTGCCTGCCATGACGATGGGTTCTTATTTGCACCTCAACAGCAGCAGAATCGATCGGAATCGGGTTGCAGAGTATCTAGTCCGTTTACAAAGCAGCAGCCCGTCTTATCCGATCATGGCTTCATTAGACATTGCCCGCGCTTATGTGCAGCATATTATAGAAGAACGAAAGCTTTCTGACATTCTGCAGCAAATACAATCACTTAAACAAACGTTTGATTTACTTACTAATGCAGAATCTGTAGAACCGGCTGATTCGCGGATGATAACAGACCCGCTAAAGCTCACCATTCGTTCAAAACGGGGCCATTCGGGGTATACGCTGCAAAACATATTAGAGCGTGCCAACATATTCACTGAGCTTGCTGATGAAAATCAAGTACTGCTCGTTCTTCCATTGGGAGGAAAGCGCAGAATAAACGCTGAAACGATTAAAAGCATTGATGAAGAGATTGAAAAAACGCCTCTGGATCAGATGTTTGTTTCTGCAGAATGGGTAGCTCAGCCAGTTACTGTCTTGCCTTATCAAAAAAAGGTCTTACGAACGTTCAAGAAAGAATATGTGGACTTTGATGAAGCAGCAGGCCGGCTGAATGCAGAGGATATCATCCCTTATCCTCCGGGTATCCCGATGATCATGGCGGGAGAAAGAATTACAAAAGAAAGCGTGGAAAAGCTCAGCCGCTTGATCAGCATGAAAACGCATGTTCAAGGGAATATGAAAATCAAAGAGAAACAACTACTTGTTTATATAGAAGAGGGGAAATCATGAGCGGTTTATTTATTACATTCGAAGGTCCTGAAGGTGCGGGGAAAACGACTGTTCTGCGCGAAATCAAAAACATACTGATAGCAGAGGGCCTTCAGGTCACAGCAACTCGAGAGCCAGGCGGCATAGATATTGCAGAACAAATTCGAGAGGTTATTCTGAATGAAAACAACACATTAATGGATCCAAGAACAGAAGCTCTCTTATATGCGGCTGCAAGACGCCAGCATTTAGTTGAAAAAGTAAGACCTGCTTTAGAACAGGGGCATGTTGTTCTTTGTGACAGATTCATAGACAGTTCGCTCGCGTACCAGGGATATGCAAGAGGGCTTGGGATTGATGAGGTTCTGTCAATTAATGAGTTTGCCATCGGAGATATGATGCCCAATGTAACGGTGTATTTTTCAATTGATCCGGAAGAAGGCCTGAAACGTATTCACGCAAACGGCTCGCGGGAGAAAAACAGGCTCGATTTAGAAAAATTAAGCTTCCATACAAAGGTACGGGAAGGTTACCAAGAGCTGATGAAGCGATTCCCGAAAAGATTTCACTCAGTTGATGCCAGCCAATCCAAAGACCTAGTCGTTCAGGACGCCCTAAAAGTGGTTAATGAAGCGTTGAAAAAAATTCAATTGTGACCTGTTTCCCAATAGTTGATATAATAATGTAAACGAGATCATTGTTGTTTCCAATCTAAAGGAGGCCTTCACAGATGAAATTGATAGTGGCAGTTGTACAAGATCAGGACAGCAACCGACTTTTGAAAACCTTAACGGATCACAACTTTAGAGTTACAAAGCTTGCGACGACAGGAGGATTTCTTAAATCAGGCAACACAACGTTTATGATTGGTGTCGAGGATATACGAGTCGATAAAGCATTGAATCTCATTAAAGAAAACGGACAGAAACGTGACCAGATGATTGCTCCTGTATCTCCAATGGGCGGAAATGCTGATTCATATGTCCCTTATCCAGTAGAAGTTGAAGTTGGCGGAGCGACAGTATTTGTCCTTCCAGTCGATGAATTTCATCAATTTTAAGGATTTGAAACTGTGAAAATTAATAAAGATATACGTACATTTTTAGATAATAAACAGCTTCCTTCTGTGAAAACATCTGAGATCACAGCATCGTTTAAAACATCGATGGAAAACCAAAGCAGCAAATTGAAATTCGATCAGCTTACCAGGCTGCTATCGGATATAGAAGCGTTTGGAAAAAGACTGACGAAATCCCGGAATTTTAAGGACTTAGCGAGATTTAAAGGACTTGTGAAGCGTTTTGTCAAAGAAGCTGTAGACAGCGGCCTTTCACATGAAACATCGAAAAGCTTTGACCTGTATGGAAACAGCAAAACGCTGGGGCTTGTGAAGGAAATAGATGACACATTGGTACAGCTTACAGAAGAGATGATGGATCAGGAAAAACCGGCAATTGATTTACTGGATCGTATTGGCGAAATAAAAGGTTTATTGATTAACCTTTACACATAGAGAGTGATACAATGGCAATATCTTGGAAGGAAATGAACGAGCTTCAGCCCAGAGTGATGAAGCTTTTATATAATAGTATTGAGAAAGACAGACTATCACACGCTTATTTGTTTGAGGGGAAAAAAGGAACAGGCAAGCTTGATGCCGCGTTGCTTCTTGCGAAAAGCTTTTTTTGCCTCGAGGACGGCGCGGAGCCTTGCGAGAACTGCCGAAACTGTAAACGGATAGAGTCAGGGAACCATCCTGATCTTCATCTTGTTCAGCCAGATGGTTTATCGATCAAAAAGGCGCAAATTCAAGCGTTGCAAGAAGAGTTTTCTAAGACAGGGCTTGAATCTCATAAAAAGCTGTATATTATTTCGCACGCAGATCAAATGACAGCAAATGCGGCAAACAGCCTGCTGAAATTTTTAGAAGAACCGAATAAAGATACAATGGCCATCCTCATCACTGAGCAGCCCCAAAGGTTATTGGACACTATCATTTCAAGATGCCAAACCCTTCCTTTTCAGCCTTTGCAGCCGAAAGCAATTGAAGAAAGACTGATGGAACAGGACGTTTTGCCTCATATGGCAAGACTTCTGGCCAACATGACCAACAATGTAGCAGAAGCAGTCGAATTAAGTCGAAATGATGAGTTTGCAGAGTCTAGAGCGAAAGTGATAAAATTGTATGAAGTCCTACACCAGCGGAAAGGACATGCTTTTTTCTTTATTCAAGATCAATGGATGCCCTTTTTCAAAGAAAAAACCCATCAAGAAATGGGTCTTGATATGCTCTTATTGATATATCGGGATGTGTTGTCCATCCAAATAGGAAATGAAGATAAATTGATTTATCAAGACTTATTCCAATCAATAAAACAGCATGCGCTACAATCAACACAACAAAGCGTTACGAATCAGATACTTGCTGTTTTAGAAGCAAAGAAACGGCTTCATTCCAATGTGAATGTACAAGGATTAATGGAGCACTTGGTGTTAATGTTGCAGGAGGGATAAGCTTGTACAATGTAATTGGTGTCCGCTTTAAGAAAGCGGGTAAAATATATTATTTTGATCCGAATGGATTTCATATAGAAAAGGACAGCTGCGTAATTGTAGAAACTGTCAGAGGCGTTGAATATGGCCAGGTCGTGATTGCAAATAAACAGGTGGATGAGCATGATGTCGTGCTGCCCCTTCGTAAAGTGATACGAGTGGCTGACGAACGCGACCTTCTTATCGTAGAAGAAAATAAACAGGAAGCTTTATCAGCTTTTGACATCTGCCAAAAGAAAGTGACTGAACATGGCTTAGATATGAAGCTGGTCGATGTTGAATTCACGTTTGATCGCAATAAAGTTATTTTTTACTTCACTGCTGACGGCCGAGTAGACTTTAGAGAGCTTGTAAAAGATTTGGCTTCTATCTTTAAAACAAGAATTGAACTTCGCCAAATCGGAGTAAGGGATGAGGCGAAAATGCTCGGAGGAATCGGTCCTTGCGGAAGAATGCTTTGCTGTTCTACGTTCCTTGGTGATTTTGAACCCGTTTCCATTAAAATGGCCAAGGATCAGAACTTGTCTTTAAATCCTACGAAGATTTCAGGTCTTTGCGGCCGCTTGATGTGCTGTCTAAAATATGAGAATGATGAGTATGAGACGGCAAAAGAACAGCTTCCGGATATAGGAGAAATGATTACGACAGCAAACGGCCCCGCAAAGGTCGTTGGACTTAATATTCTGGAACGGGTGCTTCAGGTGGAACTGATAAACCGTGAAAAAGTGATAGAATATACTTGGGAAGAGCTCTTGGAAGAGGGCGTCGTATCCGCACAAACCACAGATTAACGAGGTGTGGAACCTTGGATAAAAAAGAGTTATTTGATACAGTCATTAACTTAGAAGAACAAATTGGTTCACTGTACCGGCAGCTGGGGGATTTGAAGCAGCATATCGGTGAGATGATTGAGGAAAATCATCATTTACAGCTTGAAAATAAGCATTTGCGCAAAAGGCTGGACGATACGACGCAGCAGATTGAGAAGTTCAAAGCTGATAAAAAAGAATCAAAAACACAGAAAACAGAGCAAACTGATATAGGGGAAGGATATGATAATCTGGCACGGCTGTATCAAGAAGGATTTCATATCTGCAATGTTCACTATGGAAGTGTTCGAAAAGAAGATTGTCTTTTCTGTCTGTCATTCTTAAATAAAAAATAAGGACAAGGCTTCCGCATAAGACGGGAGCCTTTTTCAAAGGTACTTGAAAGGATAAGAAGATGGTTTCATTACGTGATGATGAAAGATTAGATTATTTGCTGGCAGAGGACATGAAAATCATACAAAGTCCAACGGTGTTTGCATTTTCATTGGATGCTGTGCTTCTGTCCAAATTTGCCTACGTTCCGATTCAAAAAGGAAAAATTGTTGATTTATGCACTGGCAATGGCATTGTGCCGCTGCTGCTCAGTACAAGATCAAAAGCAGACATACTTGGAGTTGAAATTCAAGAAAGACTCCATGATATGGCTGTTCGCAGTGTTGAGTATAATAAGCTGCAGGAGCAGATTGAGATCATACATGATGATCTGAAAAATATGCCGGAGCAGTTGGGACATAATCGATATGATGTTGTCACCTGCAATCCCCCATATTTTAAAACGCCGAAACAAACTGAACAAAACATGAATGAGCATCTTAGAATCGCAAGACATGAAATTCACTGTACACTGGAAGATGTCATTTCAGTCAGCAGCAAGCTGCTCAAGCAAGGAGGAAAGGCAGCCCTTGTTCACAGGCCGGGACGGCTTCTGGAGATTTTTGAACTGATGAAAGCTTACCAAATTGAGCCGAAGCGTGTGCAATTTGTTTATCCGAAGCAAGGGAAAGAAGCCAATACCATTTTGGTTGAAGGCATTAAAGGCGGGCGTCCGGATTTGAAAGTTCTTCCCCCTTTATTCGTTTATGACGAACAAAATGAATATACGAAAGAGATCAGAACCATTTTATATGGAGACAAATAACCATTTCTTCTACGTCGTGCAGTGCAGGGACAATAGCTGGTATGCTGGGTATACCAACGATCTGCAGAAACGGGTAAAAACACACAATGACGGAAAGGGCGCAAAATATACAAAAGCAAGGCGTCCGGTTGAATTGATTTTTGCCGAAGTTTTCACAACAAAGCGGGAAGCCATGCAGGCGGAATATTATTTCAAAAAACTAACCCGAAAGAAAAAAGAGCTATATATAGAAGAAAAGCGGAACAGCAAGGAGGCTGTATATGTTAAGGCGCCAAATGAGCTTTAATGGAAAGTCGGACATGGGGATTCTTTATTTGGTCCCAACCCCAATTGGAAATTTAGAAGATATGACATTTCGGGCGATCGACACACTGAAATCAGTGGATGCGATTGCTGCGGAAGATACAAGACAAACGAAGAAACTTTGTCATGTATATGAAATTGAAACACCGCTCGTTAGTTATCACGAACATAATAAAGAGAGCAGCGGCCATAAAATTATAGAATGGCTGAAGTCGGGAAAAAACATTGCTCTTGTCAGTGATGCCGGGCTGCCGACGATTTCTGATCCGGGGGCGGAAATCGTGAAGGATTTTACAGAGATAGGCGGTTATGTTGTTCCGCTGCCGGGAGCCAATGCTGCATTAACGGCTCTAATCGCTTCAGGTATTGTACCGCAGCCTTTCTTCTTTTACGGTTTTCTCAACAGACAGAAAAAAGAAAAGAAGAAGGAGCTTGATGGTCTTAAAAAACGGAAGGAAACGATCATCTTTTATGAAGCACCCCATAGATTGAAGGAAACTTTGTCAGTGATGGCAGAGATATTAGGTGATCGGGAAATTGCTGTTACGCGCGAACTCACAAAGAAATATGAAGAGTTTATCAGAGGCACGATAACCGAGGTCATTGAATGGGCAAACGAGGATCAGATACGCGGTGAGTTTTGTCTCGTCGTAGAAGGCAGTAAAAATGAAGAATCAGATGAGGAAACACAATGGTGGGAAGACCTCACGGCGAAAGAACATGTCGAACATTACATCTCGAAAGGCGCTACTTCTAAAGAAGCTATTAAAAAAGCAGCAGTCGATCGCAATGTTCCAAAGCGTGAAGTGTATGATGCTTATCATATTCAGCAATAAAAAAACGTTCTTGTGTCATAACAAGAACGTTTTTTGTATGAGAAATGTTTATTTAAGGTTTTGAAGCTGGTTTTGGATTTCGCTGATGATTTGTTCAGCGCCTTCTTTACTAAGGACCAATTTACCGCCTGCAAGTTTAAGGTTATCATCAGAAACTTCACCAGTTACTTGGCAAGTCATGTTTGGTTTATATTTTTTAAGGATGATTTTTTCGTCATCAACATAAATTTCAAGAGCATCTTTTTCTGCAATTCCAAGAGTACGACGCAATTCGATAGGAATAACTACACGTCCTAGCTCATCAACTTTACGTACAATACCAGTAGATTTCATAAACTTTCTCCTCCCAAGAGATGATTATTTGTTTAAATTATATTTTTCTTCGTCATTATTCGACAAAATCCTTACCTTCATAGCATAACAAGGTTTCCAATAATCGTCAATCATTTTGTTTGCTATTGATTGTAAGATTTAGTTCTTATAGTCAGTAATGTATCAGAAACTACTGAAATAACAGCTTTTTATAAACTTCTAATAAAGCTATTATCCTACTAAAAATCCTTTTAAATCAAGACTTTCGAACCAAGGTTTTTTATTTCATTTGATTATATACGACAAAGTTCGACATCGACAGACTTTTTTTACTTTCATTAAAGATTTTTAATTTTAATTATTCTTTTTCAGGGCATACGTATATATTCTTGATCTTAAAGGCTAAGATGGTATCATAGATAAAGGATAAATATAAATAATATTCATATATGATTTGCACTTATCGCCGCTCTCGTCCTTTGGGCGGGAGCTTTTTGACATTCTGATTGGGAGGTTTCAAGATGCCGCAAGAAAACAATACATTTTACATTACAACACCGATTTATTATCCGAGCGGGAAATTACATATCGGCCATGCATATACGACAGTCGCGGGAGATGCGATGGCACGCTACAAAAGATTAAAAGGATTCGATGTTCGCTATTTAACAGGAACGGACGAGCATGGACAAAAAATTCAGCAAAAAGCTGAACAGGAAAACATTACACCTCAGGAGTATGTGGATCGTGCAGCGGCAGATATTCAGAAACTGTGGAAGCAGCTTGAAATCTCAAATGACGACTTTATCCGTACGACAGAAAAACGGCATAAAGTTGTGATTGAAAAGGTGTTTCAAAAGCTTCTTGATAACGGAGACATCTATCTTGATGAATATGAAGGCTGGTACAGTATCCCGGATGAAACATTCTACACGGAAACGCAGCTGGTTGATATTGAGCGAAATGAAAAGGGAGAGGTCATCGGTGGTAAAAGCCCTGACAGCGGACACCCAGTTGAATTAATCAAAGAGGAATCTTATTTCTTCCGTATGGGTAAATATGCGGATCGTCTTTTGAAATTCTATGAAGAAAACCCGACATTCATTCAGCCGGAATCACGCAAAAACGAAATGATTAACAACTTTATCAAGCCTGGACTTGAGGATTTGGCTGTATCACGTACCACTTTTGACTGGGGTGTGAAGGTGCCGGAAAATCCAAAACACGTTGTATATGTCTGGATTGACGCGCTATTTAACTATTTAACAGCACTCGGTTATGATACAGAAAATGATGAGCTTTATCAAAAATATTGGCCTGCCGATGTTCATTTAGTCGGTAAGGAAATTGTTCGATTCCATACCATTTACTGGCCAATTATGCTGATGGCCCTGGATCTGCCGTTGCCGAAGCAAGTATTTGCGCATGGCTGGCTTTTGATGAAAGACGGAAAAATGTCGAAATCAAAAGGGAACGTTGTAGATCCAGTTACATTAATTGAACGCTACGGTTTAGATGAGCTTCGTTATTATCTGCTTCGC
The DNA here is from genome assembly GCF_030519405.1 of Bacillus sp. C28GYM-DRY-1. Classification (NCBI taxonomy): domain Bacteria; kingdom Bacillati; phylum Bacillota; class Bacilli; order Caryophanales; family Bacillaceae; genus Bacillus; species Bacillus sp. C28GYM-DRY-1. The sequence continues at coordinate 44,052 of NZ_JAUMKF010000023.1, read as the reverse complement.
GAAGTGCCATTCGGATCAGATGGTGTATTCACGCCGGAAGGTTTTGTTGAGCGGATTAACTATGATTTAGCGAATGATTTAGGAAACCTTTTGAATCGTACGGTTGCGATGATCAATAAGTATTTTGACGGACAAATCGGTTCTTACAAGGGTGCCGTGACGGAATTTGACCAAACGCTCACTTCTGTCGCTGAAGAAACAGTGAAGACTTACGAGAAAGCAATGGAAAACATGGAATTCTCGGTAGCTCTTTCGACATTATGGCAGCTAATCAGCCGCACAAATAAATACATTGATGAGACAGCTCCATGGGTGCTTGCCAAAGATCCGGCAAAAAAAGAAGAACTGCACTCAGTTATGTATCACCTTGCTGAATCATTGCGTATTTCAGCAGTGCTGCTTCAGCCGTTCTTAACGAAGACACCAGAAAAAATGTTCGAGCAGCTTGGCATTACTGATGAAGCTTTAAAAGCTTGGGATAGCATTACAGCTTTCGGCCAGCTGAAAGATACAAATGTACAAAAAGGCGAGCCGTTGTTCCCGCGTTTAGAGGCAGAAGAAGAAATTGCTTACATCAAAGGGAAAATGCAGGGCTCGGCGCCAGCTAAGGAAGAAGCAAAAGAAGAAGAGCCGCAAGAGGTTGATCGTTTACCTGAAATTACGATTGATCAATTTATGGATGTAGAACTTTGCGTGGCTGAGGTCATTCAGGCAGAGCCGGTGAAAAAAGCGGACCGTTTATTGAAGCTGCAGCTGGATCTTGGCTTTGAAAAACGCCAAGTTGTTTCCGGCATTGCGAAGCACTATAAGCCTGAAGAACTTATTGGGAAAAAACTTGTTTGTGTAACAAATTTAAAACCGGTTAAACTGAGAGGAGAGCTTTCTCAAGGTATGATCCTTGCAGGCGAAGCAGACGGCGTATTAAAAGTCGTGTCTATCGATCAGTCGTTACCAAAAGGCACAAGAATTAAATAATGATAAACAAAAGGTGTTTCACGTGTAACAATTCGTCGAACACCTTTTGTGTTTCGACAAGAAAGGAGTTTTTGACTTATGTTATTTGACACACACGCGCATTTAAATGCAGAACAATATGATACTGATTTGGAAGAGGTGATTGAACGGGCAAAAGCTGAAAAAGTGGAACGAATTGTTGTAGTTGGTTTTGACCGTCCGACCATTAGCCGTGCGATGGAAATGATTGAGCAATATGATTTTATGTATGCAGCCATCGGCTGGCATCCGGTTGACGCAATTGATATGACAGAGGAAGATTTAGAGTGGATAAGAGAGCTTTCTGCTCATGAGAAAGTGGTAGCAATAGGTGAAATGGGACTGGATTATCATTGGGATAAATCTCCTAAATATGTTCAAAAAGAGGTGTTCAGAAAACAAATCGCCTTAGCAAAAGAGGTCAACCTTCCTATTATCATTCACAACCGTGATGCAACGGAGGATGTCGTGACAATTTTGAAAGAGGAAGGCGCAGAAGCTGTGGGCGGGATTATGCACTGCTTTACAGGAAGTGCGGAAGTGGCGAGAGAATGCATGAAAATGAATTTTTATTTATCATTTGGGGGACCGGTGACATTCAAAAATGCGAAGAAGCCGAAGGAAGTTGTGAAGGAAATCCCGAATGACCGGTTGCTGATTGAAACTGACTGCCCGTTTCTCACACCTCATCCTTTTCGCGGAAAAAGAAATGAGCCAAGCTATGTGAAATATGTGGCAGAGCAAATCGCTGAATTAAAAGGAATGACCTTTGAAGAAATTGCATCAGTTACGACGGAAAATGCAAAAAGACTTTTTCGTATAAACTGACAAAAAACGCTAGCGGGTTTTGTAAGAGCTTGTCCCTTACAGCGTTTTTCTATAAAAGTTCTACATGCTTTCTTCTCCTCATAGGATAGGTTTGTCGACAAGTCTTTCTTCCGTTTCTCAGTGTAATTCAGGATAATGAAGAAGACACTGAGCTTTTTGGAGAAAGAGAGGGGAGGGTTGACAGCCTTTTATATACTCTATATAATCTCTCCGAGGAGAAGGAGGCGTTTTTCATCACACAAAAAATGAAAAAGCTGTTTTCCGTAAAGCTTAGCAAAAGCAAAGTCATTCTGGTTGCTGCTTGTTTCCTTTTGGCAGGAAGCGGGACTGCGTATGCGGCTCATGAGCTGACAAAACAATCAGTCTCAGTTTCTATCAATGGCAAAAAGAAACTTATACGCACACATGCAAAAACAGTCGGTGATCTTTTAGAGACGCTTGATATAGAGACCAGAGACGAAGACAAGATCACACCTGCTAAACAGACAAAGATAACAGCAGATATGGACGTTGTGTATGAGGCTGCAAAACCTGTGAAGCTTACAATAAACGGGGAAGAAAAGACATTATGGTCAACAGCAAAAACGGTCGGTGCATTACTGGACGAACAAGATGTTGAAGTGAAAGAACAAGATCAAATTGATCCCGCAATAGATACAGATGTTTCGAAAGACATGAAGATTAACATAGAACCCGCGTTCCAGGTTACTGTGAATGATGCAGGTAAACAAAAGAAGATCTGGACGATTTCGACTACGGTCGCTGACTTTTTAAAACAGCAAAAGATGAACATAAAAGACGAAGATAAAATCAAGCCTGCGTTAGATGCAAAACTGACGAAAGGAAAGGCTGATATTATAATTACTCGTATCGAAAAGGTCACCGATGTAGTTGAAGAGAAAATCGCGTTTGATGTGAAAAAGCAAGAAGACGCTTCTCTTGAAAAAGGGGAAGAAAAGGTCGTCCAAAAAGGAAAAGAAGGCAAGCTTAAAAAACATTTCGAAGTCGTCAAAGAAAACGGCAAAGAAGTGTCCAGAGAGCTTGTAAAAGAAGAAACAGCTGAACAAAGCAAAGATAAGGTAATTGCTGTCGGAACAAAGCAAAGCAGTCCAAAGATTGAAAAGGTCAGTACTTCCGGCGATTCAAAAACAGTTGTGTCCCGCAGCAATGAATCAACAGGCAAAGTCATGACTGTATCATCTACGGCTTATACGGCTAGCTGCAGCGGTTGTTCAGGGCATACAGCTACAGGCGTCAATTTGAAAAATAATCCGAATGCCAAAGTGATCGCTGTAGATCCAAATGTCATTCCGTTAGGCTCGAAAGTTCATGTTGAGGGCTATGGATATGCCATTGCTGCAGATACTGGTTCAGCGATTAAAGGGAACAAAATAGACGTCTTTTTCCCAGAGAAATCATCGGCGTACCGATGGGGAAATAAAACAGTCAAAATTAAAATTTTAAATTAATATATACTTATCTATTCAGAGGGTTTTGCGCCCTCTGTTTTTTTCGTTATAATAGACAAAGTGTATTTTCTGCTTATTAGACGCTCGACATAAGAAAAAGTTTCATAAATATACAAAAGTTTTTATTTTGTTTTGGAGGAAATAATGAAAATTAAAGAGATCATTGTGGTCGAGGGGCGTGACGATACGGCCCGCATCAAATTGGCTGTTGATGCAGACACAATTGAAACAAATGGTTCAGCCATTGATGATAAAGTGATTGACCGAATCCGTTTAGCCCAGAAGACGAGAGGCGTCATTATTTTAACGGATCCGGACTTCCCGGGAGAGAAGATTCGCAAAACCATTTCAGAGGCTGTACCCGGCTGTAAGCATGCATTTTTACCCAAGCATCTTGCCAAACCTAAAAACAAGCGAGGAATTGGTGTGGAGCACGCATCGATTGAAAGCATTAGGGCATGTTTAGAAAACGTGCACGAAGAGATGGAAGCGCAGCCGAGTGATATTTTAGCTGAGGATTTGATTCATGCTGGACTGATTGGCGGATCTGCGGCCAAACGCCGACGCGAACGACTGGGTGATCTGTTGAAAATCGGTTATACAAATGGCAAACAGCTTCAAAAACGGCTGCAAATGTTTCAAATTAAAAGAAGTGATTTTATGAGTGCGCTCGATACCGTTAAGCGGGAGGAACAGAATGAATAAAGATATTGCGACACCAATTAGAACGAAAGAGATACTGAAAAAATACGGTTTTTCTTTTAAAAAGAGCTTAGGACAAAATTTCTTAATTGATACGAACATTTTAGACAGAATTGTCGATCACGCGGAAGTGACGGAGAAAACTGGTGTCATAGAAATCGGCCCGGGAATCGGGGCTTTGACCGAACAAATTGCCAAGCGGGCGAAAAAGGTCGTGGCATTCGAGATTGACCAGCGATTATTGCCTATCCTGAAGGATACACTGTCTCCTTATGACAATGTCACTGTCATTCATCAGGACGTATTAAAGGCGGATGTCAAATCGGTCATTGAAGAACAATTTCAAGACTGTGATGAGATTATGGTTGTAGCCAACCTTCCTTATTACGTGACAACGCCGATTATCATGAAACTCCTGGAAGAACATCTTCCGCTGAAAGGGATTGTGGTCATGCTGCAAAAAGAAGTGGCAGAGCGCATGGCGGCAGACCCTTCATCTAAGGAGTACGGCTCGCTTTCAATTGCGGTGCAATTTTATACAGAAGCCAAAACGGTGATGACAGTTCCGAAAACTGTGTTTGTTCCTCAGCCAAACGTTGATTCCGCAGTCATTCGGCTGATTCTCCGCGACGGCCCGGCAGTGGACGTGGAGAACGAAGCCTTTTTCTTTCAATTAATCAAGGCAAGCTTTGCTCAGCGCCGTAAAACGCTGCTTAATAACTTAGTCAACAATTTGCCTGAAGGAAAAGCACAAAAATCAACGATTGAGCAAGTGCTGGAAGAAACAAATATTGACGGCAAGCGCCGAGGCGAATCTCTGTCTATTGAGGAGTTCGCCGCGCTGTCTAACGGATTGTATAAAGCCCTTTTCTAAAAGGGCTTTTTGTTTTGCGCACCACATGGACTGCCGCTACATAGGCTAGAGAAGGACCTTTCATTCAATGATAAGAAAAACTTGGACTCAGCGAAAAAAGGCGCTTTCTCAAGGCTCTTTCTTTCATGATGAGGCTTAGTCTATGTGTGGAGTGAGGAACGTGCAATTTCAAATAGGGGATATGGTAGCCAGAAAATCCTATCAAATGGATGTTTTGTTTCGCATTATAGGGATAGAGCAAACAAGCAAAGGAAATTCCATTGCTATTTTGCATGGTGATGAAGTCAGGCTGATTGCTGATTCGGATTTTTCTGATCTGGTAGCAGTGAAAAAAGATGAGCAGATGATGCGGAAAAAGAAAGATGAGAGCAGAATGAATGAATCGCTCGAATTGCTCCGCCAGGATTATAAGCTGCTCAGAGAAAAGCAGGAGTACTACGCGACAAGCCAATATCAGCATGAGGAGCATTATTTTCATATGCCAGGCAAGGTGCTTCATCTGGATGGTGATGAAGCATATCTCAAAAAATGCTTGAATGTCTATAAAAAAATTGGAGTGCCGGTCTACGGCATCCACTGCCATGAAAAGAAAATGTCTGCTTCTATTGGAGAATTGCTCGACAAATATCGACCTGACATCCTGGTGATAACAGGGCATGATGCATACTCGAAGCAAAAGGGCAGCATTGATGATTTGAACGCGTACAGACATTCAAAGCACTTTGTTGAGACGGTTCAGAATGCCCGAAAAAAGACCCCTCACTTAGATCAGCTTGTTATATTTGCGGGGGCCTGCCAATCCCATTTTGAATCACTCATAAAAGCGGGGGCAAATTTCGCGAGTTCACCATCAAGAGTCAACATTCATGCGCTTGATCCGGTATATATCGTCGCGAAAATCAGCTTTACGCCGTTTATGGAACGTATCAATGTATGGGAAGTACTCCGAAATACGCTGACAAGAGAGAAAGGGCTCGGAGGTATTGAAACAAGAGGAGTGCTGAGAATTGGAATGCCTTATAAGTCTAATTAACAGCTGAAAACCTGTATAGGAGATCTATGCGGGTTTTTTATTTTGCATAATGATACATAATTTACCGAAGCTTGCGGAAAATAATTGAGGAATCATAGAATTTTGTCAAAATAATTTTATTGACAACGTCTTATTAACGTTGATATAATTTAAATTTTATTTGACAAAAATGGGCTCGTGTTGTACAATAAATGTAGTGAGGTGGATGCAATGGCGAAGACGTTGTCCGATATTAAAAGATCGCTTGATGGGAATTTAGGTAAGAGGCTGACGTTAAAAGCAAACGGTGGCCGCCGAAAAACGATTGAGCGCTCGGGCATTTTAGCTGAGACGTACCCTTCTGTTTTTGTGATACAACTAGATCAAGACGAGAACTCGTTTGAAAGAGTTTCATACAGTTATGCTGATATTTTGACTGAGACTGTTGAGCTGACATTTAATGATGACGCCGCAAGCTCAGTGGCATTTTAACGGGCAGTGAACCTTTTGTTTACTGCTTTTTGTTTTGCCCTTTTTTGGTTTCCAGTAATTTTAATGAGAGTTCCATCTGATTTAACAAAAGATAAAACAGTCACATATTATCGTGACGTGCACGAATGGCTATCACTTCTAAAAAAAGGGGTTGTTTCGTTTGGGCAGACGTCGTGGAGTTATGTCAGATGAGTTTAAATATGAGCTGGCTAAAGACCTTGGTTTTTATGACACAGTCAAAAATGGCGGCTGGGGCGAAATTCGGGCCCGCGATGCCGGTAACATGGTAAAGCGCGCTATTGAAATCGCCGAACAGCAAATGGCTCAGAACCAGAATAACCGATAAGGATGTGACCCGGGGGACGTACTGTTCCCCGGTTTTTTGTGTTGGATATAAATACATAATTGGCTGCAATATGGATATGTTCATCCTGCACTTCAAATGTGATACAATGTTCATACTTATGTTTAGATGGAGAAGTAGGTGAAAGCTATGCGTATTTTAGAAAAAGCGCCAGCCAAGATCAATCTGTCACTTGACGTCACCCGAAAACGCCCGGATGGCTATCATGAAGTCGAAATGATTATGACGACAATTGATTTAGCAGATCGAATTGAATTGACGGAGCTGGCAGAGGATGAAGTGAGGGTTTCCTCCCACAACCGTTTTGTGCCCGATGACCAAAGAAACTTAGCTTATCAGGCTGCCAAGCTGATCAAGGACAGATATAACGTGAAAAAGGGAGTTTCCATCATGATTACGAAGGTGATTCCGGTGGCAGCCGGTCTTGCCGGCGGAAGCAGTGATGCAGCGGCGACCCTTAGAGGGTTGAACAGACTGTGGAATTTAAATCTTTCCGCAGAAACACTTGCTGAGCTTGGTGCGGAGATTGGCTCCGACGTTTCATTTTGTGTCTATGGCGGAACTGCACTAGCAACAGGACGCGGCGAGAAAATTAAACACATCAGCACGCCTCCGCACTGCTGGGTCATTTTAGCGAAGCCGACAATCGGTGTTTCAACTGCTGAAGTGTACAGACAGCTAAAGGTGGATGATGTAGAGCATCCTGATGTACATGGCATGATTGAGGCTATAGAGGAAAAGAGTTTTCAAAAGATGTGCAGACGTTTAGGAAATGTGCTTGAATCTGTTACGCTTGATATGCATCCAGAAGTTGCGATGATAAAAAACCAGATGAAACGTTTCGGTGCAGATGCCGTTTTAATGAGCGGGAGCGGCCCGACAGTGTTTGGGCTGGTTCAGTATGAGTCGAAGGTGCAGAGAATTTATAACGGATTAAGAGGCTTCTGCGATCAGGTTTATGCGGTGCGAATGATCGGCGAACAGAACGCTCTTGATTAAATCCGTATATTAAGTTATATTGATCTTAAAATATTCGGATTTTGGGGGTAAGTTCATGAAGTTTCGTCGCAGCGGCAGATTGGTGGACTTAACAAATTATTTGTTAACCCATCCGCACGAGTTAATACCGCTAACCTTTTTTTCTGAGCGGTATGAATCTGCAAAATCATCGATCAGTGAAGATTTAACAATTATTAAGCAAACCTTTGAGCAGCAGGGGATCGGTACTTTGCTTACTGTTCCCGGAGCTGCCGGAGGCGTCAAATATATTCCGAAAATGAAGCAGGCTGAAGCTGAAGAGTTTGTGCAGACACTTGGACAGTCGCTGGCAAATCCTGAACGTATCCTTCCGGGCGGCTATGTATATTTAACGGATATCTTAGGAAAGCCATCGGTACTCTCCAAGGTAGGGAAGCTGTTTGCATCAGTGTTTGCAGAACGCGAAATTGATGTTGTCATGACCGTTGCCACGAAAGGCATCCCTCTGGCGTACGCAGCTGCGAGCTATCTGAATGTGCCTGTCGTCATCGTTCGCAAAGACAACAAGGTAACAGAAGGCTCCACAGTCAGCATTAATTACGTCTCAGGCTCCTCAAACCGCATTCAAACGATGTCACTTGCGAAAAGAAGCATGAAAACCGGTTCAAACGTACTCATTATAGATGACTTTATGAAAGCAGGCGGTACTATTAATGGTATGATTAACCTGTTGGATGAGTTTAACGCAAATGTAGCGGGGATCGGCGTCTTGGTTGAAGCCGAAGGAGTAAATGAACGTCTTGTTGATGAATATATGTCACTGCTTACTCTTTCAACCATCAACATGAAAGAGAAGTCCATTGAAATTCAGAATGGTAATTTTCTGCGTTTTTTTAAAGACAATCTTTTAAAGAATGGAGAGACGGAATCATGACAAAAGCAGTCCACACAAAACATGCCCCAGCGGCAATCGGGCCTTACTCACAAGGGATTATCGTAAACAATATGTTTTACAGCTCAGGCCAAATTCCTTTGACTCCTTCAGGCGAAATGGTGAACGGTGATATTAAGGAGCAGACTCATCAAGTGTTCAGCAACTTAAAAGCGGTGCTGGAAGAAGCGGGTGCTTCTTTAGAAACAGTTGTAAAAGCAACTGTATTTATCGCGGATATGGAACAGTTTGCGGACGTGAACGAAGTGTACGGACAATATTTTGACACTCACAAACCGGCGAGATCTTGTGTTGAAGTTGCGAGACTTCCGAAGGACGCACTGGTCGAGATCGAAGTTATTGCATTGGTAAAATAATAAGAAGAAAAGTGATTCTGGGTGAGCCGGAATCACTTTTTTATTTACCTTATGCCCGAAAAGAAAGCTTCATGACCTAATTGTGTAACTATATCCTATTTTTTCAAAAAATATTTTAAAAACATGCAGGATTTCTGAAAAAATCGTGGAATTGATACACTAATGCTTTTATATAGGGAAAAGGTGGTGAACTACTGTGGAAGTTACTGACGTAAGATTACGCCGCGTGAATACCGATGGTCGCATGAGAGCGATTGCATCCATCACGCTGGATCACGAATTTGTTGTTCATGATATTCGTGTGATTGATGGAAACAATGGTCTTTTCGTTGCGATGCCGAGTAAACGCACCCCTGATGGAGAGTTCCGCGATATTGCTCATCCTATTAATTCAAGCACGCGAGGTAAGATTCAAGATGCCGTGTTAAATGAGTATCATCGTCTGGGTGACACTGAAGCATTAGAATTCGAAGAAGCTGGAGCTTCTTAAAAAATAACCAAAAAGCAAGGACTGCTGAAAGGGCTGACAAAAGCCTTTTGCCGGCGGTCCTTTTTTATTTCTGATTTTTCAAACTTAATTGTACTCAATAGAAAATTCTTGCACTTCATCAAGTCTCCTTGAAATCAGAAGATATTTAGGATATATTTTTCTATGGATAAAAGGGATATTGGAGGCCAATAAATGGATAAGCGGTTTGCAGTTGTTTTAGCTGCTGGACAAGGAACGAGAATGAAATCAAAGCTTTATAAAGTCCTTCATCCAGTTTGCGGTAAGCCTATGGTTGAGCACGTCGTGGACGAAGCCTTAAAGTTATCTTTATCAAAGCTTGTCACGATTGTCGGACATGGTGCGGAAGAAGTGAAAAAGCAGCTTGGTGATAAAAGCGAGTACGCGCTTCAAGCAGAACAGCTTGGCACTGCTCATGCTGTAAAACAGGCACAGCCATTTCTTGCTGACGAAAAAGGCGTCACGATTGTCATTTGCGGAGATACGCCGCTTTTAACAGCAGATACAATGGAACAGATGCTGAAAGAACATACACAAAGAGAAGCGAAAGCTACGATTTTAACTGCGGTTGCAGAAGATCCAACCGGATACGGCCGCATTATTCGCGGCGAAAACGGAGCGGTTCAAAAAATCGTTGAGCATAAGGACGCCTCTGAGGAAGAACGTCTTGTGACCGAGATTAATACCGGTACGTATTGTTTTGATAATGAAGCGCTATTCCGGGCCATTGATCTGGTGTCTAATGATAATGCTCAAGGCGAGTACTATTTGCCGGATGTCATAGAGATTCTTAAAAACGAAGGCGAAACTGTCGCCGCTTACCAGACTGATAATTTCCAAGAGACGCTCGGAGTTAATGATAGAGTTGCTCTTTCTCAGGCAGAACAATTTATGAAAGAGCGTATTAATAAACAGCATATGCAAAATGGCGTAACGCTGATTGACCCAATGAGTACGTATATTTCACCTGACGCTGTTATCGGAAGCGATACTGTAATTTACCCCGGAACTATGATTAAAGGTGAGGTGCAAATCGGAGAAGATACGATTATCGGACCTCATACGGAGATTATGGATAGTTCCATTGGCAGCCGTACGGTTATTAAACAATCGGTAGTCAATCACAGTAAAGTGGGGAATGATGTAAACATAGGACCTTTTGCTCACATCAGACCTGATTCTACCATTGGGAATGAAGTGAAGATCGGAAACTTTGTTGAAATCAAAAAGACTCAATTCGGAGACCGAAGCAAGGCTTCTCATTTAAGCTATGTCGGTGATGCTGAGGTAGGCACAGACGTAAACTTGGGCTGTGGTTCAATAACTGTCAATTATGATGGAAAGAACAAATATTTGACGAAAATTGAAGATGGCGCGTTTATCGGCTGTAATTCCAACTTGGTTGCCCCTGTCACAGTCGGAGAGGGCGCTTATGTGGCAGCAGGTTCAACTGTTACGGAAGATGTACCTGGAAAAGCGCTTGCCATTGCCAGAGCGAGACAAGTAAATAAAGACGATTATGTGAAAACTATTCATAAAAAATAATCCTAAAATTCGGAGGTTTATCCATGTCTAATCAATACGGAGATAAGAATTTAAAGATTTTTTCTTTGAATTCGAATCCAGAGCTTGCAAAAGAAATCGCAGATATAGTTGGAGTTCAATTAGGTAAATGTTCTGTCACAAGATTTAGTGACGGGGAAGTCCAAATTAATATCGAAGAAAGTATTCGCGGATGTGATTGTTATATCATCCAGTCTACGAGTGCCCCTGTTAACGAGCATATTATGGAACTCTTGATTATGGTAGATGCGTTAAAACGCGCTTCTGCAAAAACAATTAACATTGTGATTCCTTATTACGGTTATGCGCGACAAGACAGAAAAGCAAGATCCCGTGAGCCAATCACAGCAAAACTTTTTGCTAACCTGCTTGAAACAGCTGGTGCGACTCGTGTGATTGCACTTGACCTTCATGCGCCGCAAATTCAAGGATTCTTTGATATACCGATTGACCACTTAATGGGTGTTCCGATTTTAGGAGAATATTTTGAAGGCAAAAACCTTGAAGATATCGTCATTGTTTCCCCAGACCACGGCGGTGTGACACGCGCCCGCAAACTGGCTGACCGACTAAAAGCACCGATTGCGATTATCGATAAACGCCGTCCGCGACCAAACGTGGCGGAAGTCATGAATATTGTTGGGAATATCGAAGGGAAGACCGCTATCCTTATCGATGACATCATCGATACTGCAGGTACCATTACACTTGCTGCTAATGCGCTCGTTGAAAACGGAGCGAAAGAAGTATATGCATGCTGTACACACCCTGTACTATCAGGTCCAGCTGTTGAACGGATTAATAATTCAACAATTAAAGAGCTTGTTGTGACAAACAGCATCAAGCTTCCTGAAGAAAAGAAAATTGAACGGTTTAAGCAGCTTTCAGTCGGACCGCTTTTGGCTGAAGCGATTATTCGCGTTCATGAGCAGCAATCAGTTAGCTATCTGTTCAGCTAAACCGATTTTTTGAGGTTTAAATCCTTATCGTTATGGGTATTGTTTGTAATAGGACAATAAAACGATAATAGGATGGTGCTGAATATGGCAACGTTAACGGCAAAAGAAAGAACGGACTTTACTCGTTCGTCTCTTCGGAATATCCGTACTTCAGGACATGTTCCAGGTATCATATATGGGAAAGACACGGGAAACAAACCTGTATCATTAGACAGTGTGGAGCTGATCAAAACGTTGAGGGACGAAGGTAAAAATGCAGTCATCACGCTTGACGTCAGCGGAGAAAAACATTCTGTCATGGTAACAGATCTGCAAACGGACCCGCTGAAAAATGAAATCACTCATGCTGACTTTCAAGTGGTCAATATGAGAGAAGACATTGAGGTGGAAGTTCCGATTCAACTGACTGGAGAAGCCATTGGAGTGAAAAACGGAGGAGTGTTGCAGCAACCGCTATATGCACTCACTGTAAAGGCTAAGCCAAAAGCCATTCCGCAAACGATTCAGGCTGATATTTCAAACCTCGATGTAAATGAAGTACTGACTATTGCGGATTTGCCTGCTGGCGCTGACTACTCCTTTAATCATGAATCAGATGAGGTCGTGGCTTCTATTCTTCCTCCGCAGCAGCAGGAAACAGCTGAAATAGATGAAGAGGAATCTGCCGATGCTCAGCCTGAAGGTGAAAACAAAGAACAATAATAGCTTAAGGCGTAACCCTCCCGCGGTTACGTCTTTTGTGCTAGAATGAGAAGAATTATAGCCCACTTATGCAGACGGGAGACTATGTGACTAAGGGAGGATACGCCATGCTTGTGATAGCCGGTCTCGGAAACCCGGGGAAGAACTATGAAAATACACGGCATAATGTCGGGTTTATGGTGATAGATCAGCTTGCAAAGGAATGGAATATTGAGCTGAATCAAAATAAATTTAACGGATTATATGGAACAGGATTTGTTTCCGGCAAAAAGGTTCTACTTGTTAAACCGCTTACATATATGAATTTATCAGGAGAATGTTTGCGGCCTTTAATGGACTATTATGATGTCGATAACGAAGATTTGACAGTCATATACGATGACCTTGATCTTCCGACTGGCAAGATCCGTTTAAGAACAAAAGGAAGCGCCGGAGGGCACAATGGCATCAAATCACTGATCCAGCATCTTGGAACATCCGAGTTTGACCGCATCCGCATCGGAATCGGCCGGCCTGTAAACGGCATGAAGGTCGTTGATTATGTGTTAGGCTCCTTCACCAAGGAGGAGGCACCCGACATTGATGGAGCGATCGATAAGTCTGTGAAGGCTTGTGAAGCTTCTCTGAGCAAACCGTTTTTAGAAGTCATGAATGAATTTAACGCGAAGGTATAAAATGAATGAACAAAGCCCATACTACACCAAAATGACTTTTTCATCAGGAGGTCCCTTGTATGGCTTTGCATTATTATTGTCGTCATTGCGGAGTGAAAGTAGGCAGTCTCGAATCTTCCTTGGTATCGACTGACTCACTTGGATTTCAGCACTTAACAAACGAGGAAAGAAACGATATGATTTCTTATAAAGAAAATGGAGATGTCCATGTTTCGACGATCTGTGAAGATTGCCAAGAGGCGCTTGATCGAAATCCGCATTACCACGAACATCACACATTTATTCAATAAAAAGCTTTGGTGTAGACACTAGACCAAAGCGTTTTTCTGTTCTTACAGGAAATAGAGAGGAGGGGCCGTATGGACAACATTCAAACCTTTATTAAAGAAAGCGATGACTTTAAATCCATCATCAACGGTTTACAAGAGGGGCTGAAGGAACAGCTGCTCGCGGGTCTGTCGGGTTCCGCGCGTTCTGTTTTTACTGCTGCCCTGGCTAATGAAACGAATAAGCCTATCTTTCTAATCACCCATAACTTGTATCAAGCCCAGAAAGTAACGGATGATCTGACTTCACTTCTAGAGGATCGGTCTGTCCTTTTGTACCCCGTCAATGAACTCATTTCATCAGAAATCGCAATCGCAAGCCCTGAATTGCGGGCACAGCGATTAGATGTCATTAATAGATTAACGAATGGAGACGCGCCAATTGTCGTTGCTCCTGTAGCTGCACTCAGAAGAATGTTGCCGCCTGTAGAGGTCTGGAAAAACAGCCAAATGCTCATTCAAGTGGGCCAAGACATCGAACCTGATCAGCTTGCATCACGGCTGGTAGAGGTAGGATATGAGCGTTCTGATATGGTGTCGGCACCCGGGGAATTCAGTATTCGCGGAGGGATTATTGACATTTACCCGCTGACTTCAGAGCATCCGGTAAGAATTGAACTTTTTGACACCGAAGTGGATTCAATCCGCAGCTTTAACTCAGATGATCAGCGGTCAATCGAGACCCTTACCTCAATCAATGTCGGTCCTGCCAAGGAATTGATTATCAGACCTGAAGAAAAAGTGCGGGCATTGGAGAAAATCGATAAAGGTCTTGCCGCTAGCCTGAAAAAATTAAAGGTCGACAAGCAAAAAGAAATTCTTCATGCGAATATTTCTCATGATAAAGAACGCCTGTCTGAAGGCCAGACAGATCAGGAGCTGGTGAAGTATCTCTCATATTTCTATGAAAAGCCTGCTAGTTTGCTAGATTATACACCTGATAACACACTTCTGATTTTGGATGAAGTCAGCAGGATTCATGAGATGGAAGAGCAGCTTCAAAAAGAAGAAGCGGAGTTCATTACAAACCTTCTTGAGGAAGGGAAAATTTTGCATGATATCAGTTTGTCGTTCAACTTCCAAAAAATAGTATCTGAGCAAAAACGGTCTCTGCTTTACTATTCCTTATTTTTGCGGCACGTACAGCATACGAGTCCGCAAAATATCGTCAATGTATCAAGCAGGCAAATGCAGAGTTTCCATGGCCAAATGAACGTACTCGCGGGTGAAATGGAGCGTTTTAAAAAATCCAACTTCACCGTTGTATTCTTAGGAGCTAACAAGGAACGTACACAGAAATTATCATCTGTTCTGGCTGATTATGATATTGAAGCCGCTATGACAGACAGCAAAAAAGCACTTGTTCAGGGACAGGTCTATATCATGGAAGGTGAGCTACAATCGGGGTTTGAGCTGCCATTAATGAAGCTTGCCGTTATTACGGAAGAAGAACTGTTCAAAAACCGTGTGAAAAAGAAGCCTCGAAAACAGAAGCTTACCAATGCTGAGCGCATTAAGAGCTATTCCGAGCTTCAAATCGGTGATTATGTCGTTCATATTAATCACGGAATCGGAAAGTACTTAGGGATCGAAACCCTTGAAATCAATGGAATCCATAAAGACTATTTGAATATACATTACCAGGGAAGCGACAAGCTTTACGTCCCTGTTGAACAAATTGACCAGGTGCAAAAATATGTCGGCTCTGAAGGAAAAGAGCCCAAGCTGTATAAATTAGGCGGAAGCGAATGGAAACGGGTCAAGAAAAAAGTAGAAACATCCGTTCAGGATATTGCTGATGATTTAATTAAGCTGTATGCCGAAAGGGAAGCGAGCAAGGGCTATGCGTTTTCTCCTGACCATGAAATGCAGCGCGAATTCGAATCAGCGTTCCCTTATCAAGAGACTGAGGATCAGCTCCGTTCCATTCATGAAATCAAAAAGGACATGGAAAGAGAACGTCCGATGGACCGCTTGTTGTGCGGAGATGTAGGTTACGGAAAAACAGAAGTTGCCATACGTGCTGCGTTTAAGGCCATCGGGGACGGAAAACAGGTAGCTTTGCTCGTTCCAACAACGATTTTGGCACAGCAGCACTATGAAACCATTACTGAACGCTTCCAGGACTATCCGATTAATATTGGCCTTCTCAGCAGATTCAGAACGAGAAAAGAAGCGAACGAAACGATCAAAGGATTGAAAAATGGCACTGTAGATATCGTTATCGGGACGCATCGGCTTCTATCAAAAGATGTCGTGTATAAAGACTTAGGGCTCCTCATCATTGATGAAGAGCAACGTTTCGGTGTAACGCATAAAGAAAAGATCAAACAGATCAAAGCCAATGTTGATGTATTAACATTAACAGCAACGCCGATTCCGCGTACGCTGCATATGTCTATGCTTGGCGTAAGGGATCTTTCAGTCATCGAGACACCGCCGGAAAACCGCTTCCCTGTACAGACATATGTTGTGGAATACAACGGCGCCCTTGTCAGAGAGGCGATTGAACGTGAGCTTGCACGCGGAGGACAGGTCTATTTCTTGTACAACCGGGTAGAGGATATTGAGCGGAAAGCGGATGAGATCTCAATGCTTGTCCCTGATGCGAAGGTGGCGTATGCGCACGGGAAAATGACAGAAAACGAACTAGAAACCGTTATGCTGAATTTCCTTGAGGGAGAATCAGACGTTCTCGTCAGCACAACCATAATTGAAACCGGCGTAGATATCCCGAACGTTAATACGCTGATCGTATTTGACGCAGACAAGATGGGTCTTTCTCAGCTTTATCAGCTGCGGGGACGCGTCGGCCGTTCTAACCGTGTGGCGTATGCGTACTTCACGTACCGCCGGGATAAAGTGCTGACAGAAGTGGCTGAAAAAAGGCTGCAGGCTATTAAAGAGTTCACAGAGCTTGGTTCCGGTTTTAAAATTGCAATGCGTGACTTGACGATTCGCGGAGCCGGGAATCTTCTTGGCGCCCAGCAGCACGGCTTCATCGATTCGGTCGGATTTGACCTCTATTCACAAATGCTGAAGGAGGCCATTGAAGAGCGTAAAGGAGATACAGCGAAGAAGGTGCAGTTTGAAACAGAAATTGATGTCGAACTTGATGCGTATATTCCTGAAAGTTACATTCAAGACGGGAAGCAGAAAATTGATATGTATAAACGCTTCAGGTCTGTGGCTACAATCGAAGAGAAGAATGAACTTCAAGACGAAATGATTGACCGGTTCGGAAACTATCCAAAAGAGGTCGAATACTTGTTTACTGTTGCGGAAATGAAGGTTTATGCGAAACACGAACGTGTTGAGTTGATTAAGCAGGATAAAGATGCGGTCAGATTGACGATTTCTGAAGAAGCAAGTGCAGAAATTGACGGACAGAAGCTGTTTGAGCTCGGCAATAAATATGGCAGACAAATCGGACTGGGAATGGAAGGCAAAAAACTCAAAATCTCCATACAGACTAAAGGCCGCAGTGCCGATGAATGGCTCGAAACCGTGCTGGGTATGCTGAAGGGCTTAAAAGGTGTGAAAAAGCAAACCATTTCATCCACGTAAATTTTGTTACTCTCTGGTGTATATTACATTTGATGTGACGGATACTAATCTCAAGCGAGGCGGAAGGTGCATAAAGTAACTGCTTTAGGTCTTTCCCACATGTATATACCATCAAATGAAAGAGAGGCACCAGAGATGAAAGCAACCGGTATCGTACGTCGTATTGATGACTTAGGTCGGGTCGTCATTCCTAAAGAAATTCGCAGAACTCTGAGAATCAGGGAAGGCGATCCGCTTGAGATTTTTGTAGATCGTGACGGAGAAGTGATTTTGAAAAAGTACTCTCCGATCAGTGAGCTTGGAGACTTTGCTAAGGAGTATGCAGACGCGCTTTATGACAGTCTCGGCCATTCAGTGCTGATTTGTGACCGTGATGTATATATTGCCGTGTCGGGCAGCTCGAAAAAAGATTATTTAAACAAGTCGATCAGCGAAGTGCTGGAAAGAACAATGGATCAGCGCAGTTCCGTGCTTGAGAGTGATGCAAAATCAGTACAGCTTGTTAATGGTATAGATGAGGATATGAATTCATATACTGTCGGCCCGATTGTGGCGAATGGCGATCCGATAGGCGCCGTGGTGATTTTTTCAAAGGACCAGACAATGGGCGAAGTAGAGCATAAAGCCGTTGAGACAGCAGCTGGATTTTTGGCTCGTCAAATGGAACAGTAGGTCTTATTCCTTTTATCGAAAATAGGTTTGAAAAGAACAGCTCTCCTTGGGAAGCTGTTTTTTTTCATGCATGCCCAAAAAGGATTCCAAGGGTTGGATATGGTATAATAACCTCGTTTTTATTTGTGCCGCGGTAATACGTGAACCGTATTGCCCCTGACGTTGGGAAGGAGCTTTTGGATGGACGATTCAATAGGCGTTAAACGGCATTGGATTTGGCAGGGGACTTTTGTTTTAATTCTTGCAGGCGTCATCTCAAAAATACTAAGCGCCGTTTACAGAGTCCCGTTTCAAAACATTGTCGGCGATGTTGGATTTTATATATATCAGCAGGTATATCCCTTTCTTGGTATTGCGGTCATGCTGTCCACATCAGGATTTCCGGTCATTATTTCAAAACTGATGAATGATTATAGTGAAAAAAGCCATCACACCATATTGAAAATATCAGCGTTGTTTTTGTCTGTTATCGGTGTTTTATTATTTCTTTGCTTATATATGGGTGCTGTTCCAATCGCACTTTTTATGGGAGACTCACATCTCGCCGTGTTAATTCAAGTGACTGCGTTTGCATTTCTGCTGTTCCCTCCTGTCGCGTTGCTTAGAGGCGGTTTTCAAGGGCGGCAAGATATGCTCCCGTCAGCCTTATCGCAGATGACAGAGCAGTTTCTGCGGGTTGTGGTACTCTTGGGCTTATCATTTTGGCTCGTCAAACAGGGGGCTTCACTCTATACCGCAGGGGCGTCAGCCGCTTCCGGGTCTCTTGCCGGAAGTTTCGTTGCGTTGTTCATACTCGGATTTTTTTGGTTCAAAATGAAAAGAGACAACCAAACGGAAAGGCAAAAAGAAAATGTCATAACTACAAAAGAATTGACGAAAAAACTGCTTTTATATTCGGTTACAATTTGTGTGAGCAGTTTGCTTCTTTTGTTTATCCAGCTTGTTGATGCTTTGAATTTATATGCTCTGCTCTCGGATGGTGAGGCAAGCGAAGAAGCGAAACGCTTAAAGGGGATATATGATCGGGGACAGCCCTTGCTGCAGCTCGGTTCAGTTTTCGCGGTAAGTATTGCGACGTCACTCGTTCCTTATATTTCTAAGGCCGTAAAGAACAAAGAGTTGAAGATCATGAAAGAAAAAGTAACATCTTCTTTAAAACTATGTCTTGTCCTGGGCACAGGGGCCTCGGCTGGATTGATCTGCATTCTTGAGCCGGTCAATATCATGCTGTTTCAAAATGGAGAAGGGACAGCTGCGTTACAGGTATTCAGCTGCTCTATATTGTTTGCATCCTTGGCAGTTACAGCAGCTGCCGTTTTGCAGGGTGCGGGATACACAGTTTTTCCTGCGATAGCAGTAGGCACAGGCGTTGCAGTGAAATGGGTGTTAAACACTCTTTTGGTTCCGCACTATGGGATTGAAGGTGCATCACTTGCAACAGCGGTTTCCTTTGCGGCTGTCGCCGGCCTTAACTTGTATCAGCTTCGGCAAAAAGAATGGCTCGATAAGCTCAGTGGCATTTTAATTCCGCTCATTGGATCTGCCCTTTTGATGTCGGCTGTCTTGCTTGCGTATATGCGCCTCTGGACTTTCTTGATCCCTGCAGCAGGACGAGGAGCGGCTGTGATTGAGAGTCTTTCTGCTGTTGCCATTGGTGGCATGGTGTTTATTTATTGTATGATGAAATTGGAAATATTTACAGATGAAGAGCTGAACAGTGTGCCTTTTGGCAGCAAGTTAAGCAATATCATAAGAAGGAGAGAACAAAATGCCGGGTAATATTACAGTCGTCGGGCTTGGTGCCGGAGACATGGACCAATTGACAATTGGTATACATAGACTGCTGACGAAGGCAGATACGCTGTATGTCAGAACCAAGGATCACCCTTTAATTAAGGAGCTTGAAAAAGAAACGAAGAACATCTGTTTTTTTGACGATATATATGAGAAACATGACCAGTTCGATGCGGTATATGAGGAAATCGCAGACATCCTCTTTGAGGAGGCACAGCGTGAGGACGTGGTTTATGCTGTACCGGGACACCCTTTTGTCGCAGAAAAAACAGTGCAGCTGCTGACAGAGCGGCAGGAAGAGGAAAATGTTCAAGTGAAAGTCGCGGGTGGACAAAGCTTTCTTGATGCCACATTCAATGCCTTGCAAATCGATCCAATTGAAGGTTTTCAATTTGTGGATGCCGGCACGTTGTCTGCAGATGAGCTTGAGCTCAAGCATCACCTGATTATTTGTCAGGTTTACGACCAAATGACCGCTTCTGAAGTCAAGCTGACATTGATGGAGAAGCTGCCTGATGATTATGAGGTTGTGATCGTGACTGCGGCTGGGAGCCGTGACGAGAGGATCCAGACAGTGCCTTTATTTGAGCTGGACCGTAATGTCGCCTTGAATAACTTAACAAGTGTTTATATTCCGCCGATTAAAGAAGAGAAGCTGCTTTATCACGAATTCTCCGCGTTCCGAGGCATTATCAGAGAGCTTCGGGGGCCTAATGGATGTCCGTGGGATAAAAAGCAGACGCATCAGTCATTAAAACAATACATGATTGAAGAGTGTTATGAACTCCTCGAAGCAATTGACGAAGAAGACACAGACCATATGATCGAAGAGCTTGGCGACGTTTTGCTTCAAGTCTTACTTCACGCGCAAATTGGTGAAGATGAAGGTTATTTCACAATTGATGATGTCATAAAAGGGATCAGTGAAAAAATGGTCCGAAGACATCCCCATGTGTTTAAAGATGTTAAGGTTCAGGATGAAAATGATGTTTTGGCAAATTGGGAAGACATAAAAAAAGCCGAAAAAAACACATCCGAAGCATCGTTATTAGACAGCGTGCCGAAAACCCTACCAGCTCTTTCGAAAGCTGCTAAACTGCAGAAAAGAGCAGCAAAGGTTGGTTTTGATTGGGAAGACGTCAGTGATATTTGGAAAAAGGTAAGTGAGGAAATGAAGGAATTTTCTTCTGAGGTTTCTGAAGATCCTCATGAACAGAATCTCAAGGCTGAGTTTGGTGACATTTTGTTTGCACTTGTGAATGTAGCTCGCTTTTACAAAATAGAACCTGAGGAAGCGCTGGCCATGACCAATGACAAATTCCGGAGACGGTTCTCGTATATTGAGGAAACAGCGAAGGGAAAGGGTATCGAGCTGTCTGATATGTCTCTTGAGGACATGGACAAACTGTGGAATAAAGCAAAAGAAACTGAGAGGAGATCGTAAATATGAGATTAGATAAATTTCTAAAAGTATCACGGCTGATTAAGCGACGTACGCTAGCAAAGGAAGTAGCTGACCAGGGACGGATCGCTATTAATGGAAACCAGGCCAAAGCAAGCTCTGACGTAAAACCGGGAGATGAGTTAACGGTCCGCTTTGGCCAAAAGCTTGTAACGGTTCAAGTAAATGAGTTAAAAGACACGACGAAAAAAGAAGAAGCTGCAAACATGTATACAATCCTAAAGGAAGAAAAACTCGGCGAATAGGCTTGTTCTAAAAAAATCCCCCACCTCATACAATGCAGTAATAATGCTAAAAGTATCGAGGATATGGGGGCTGAATAGATGAATTCATATTATGATCAAAAAGATTCTTCGTCTGTTCCGGAACAACATGATGTGACAATGAAAGGCCGGAAGCATTTAGATATTTCTGGAGTGAAGCATGTGGAGAGCTTTGATAATGAAGAATTCCTGCTGGAAACGGTGATGGGAATGCTCTCAGTTAGAGGCGCAAACCTCCAAATGAAAAATTTAGATGTTGAAAAAGGGATTGTTTCTATTAAAGGCAGGGTATTTGATTTAGTTTACTTAGACGAACAACAAGGGGATAAAGCTAAAGGGTTTTTTAGCAAGTTGTTTAAATGACGCTAACGACACAATTCTATACAATGCTGGCGATGTCCGGTATGGGCCTCTGGCTTGGGGCATCGCTTGATACATACCGGCTCTTTGTCATTCGTGCCAAAACAGCCAGATGGCTATTATTTATTCATGATATACTTTTCTGGATTGTGCAAGGGCTGCTTTTCTTTTATGTCTTGCTACATGTAAATGAGGGAGAATTCAGGCTATACATCTTTTTAGCGGTTCTGCTGGGGTTTGCGACGTATCAGAGCCTTTGCAAACGAATCTATATAAAAATACTGAAATTCGTCATTTACTTTGTTGTTTCTGTTTATCAATTCTTCAAAAAACTCATTCAGCACGTGTTATTTCGTCCTGTGGTGTGGACATGCGGAGCGATTATCTGGCTAGCGGCATCTTTTTTAAAGAAAATATACCGCTTAATCTTTTTTCTCTTGTCGTGTCTATACAAAACAGTCATGGTTCTGTGTTTTCCGATCCGTTTTATCGCAAAACAATGTTTGAAACTTCTTCCTGTAAAGATGCGTCTAACTTTTAGACGTTATTTTGAAAAAGGTGCAGGATTTCTCAAAAAGAAGAAGAAACTATTGGTAACCATAAGAACGACCATTACACGTTTTTTGAAGAGATGAAAGGAGGACCGTCTGATTTGAATTTTTCCAGAGAACGAACGATAACTGAAATACAAAACGACTATAAAGAACAAGTAGAGCGGCAGAACCAGCTGAAGAAAAGAAGACGCAAAGGGCTGTACAGACGGTTGACTGTATTCGGCGCCCTAGTGTTCCTGACGGCAATTGTGCTGGCAAGCTCTTTGTGGACCCAAACATCTTCCCTTAGCGCAAAAGAAGAAAAGAAAGAGCAGCTTGAAAAAGAACTGAAAAGTTTAAAGACAAAACAAACGGATTTAAAAGAAGAAATATCCAAATTGAAAGATGAGGATTACGTCACAGAGCTTGCCAGAAGGGACTTATTCATGTCTGGAGACGGAGAAATTATCTTCAATGTGGAGAAGAAGAGCAAGTAGCCTTGTTGACACTTAAATTTTTATTTAGGTATAATTAAGCAAACGATCTTTTTATAAGCCTAAGGAGGAGCACTTTTTTTATGTCGATTGAAGTTGGCAGCAAGTTGCAAGGGAAAATTACAGGTATTACAAATTTTGGAGCATTTGTTGAATTGCCTGGAGGCTCAACCGGTCTCGTTCACATCAGTGAGGTAGCTGATAACTATGTCAAAGACATTAACGATCACTTAAAAGTCGGCGACCAAGTTGAAGTGAAAGTCATCAACGTTGAAAAAGACGGGAAAATTGGTTTATCTATTAAAAAAGCTAAAGACCGTCCGCAAGCCAGACCTAGAAATGATTTCCGTCCGAAAGAATCTTTTGAACAGAAAATGAATAAGTTTTTAAAAGACAGCGAAGATCGCTTGTCATCTTTAAAACGCAATACGGAATCAAAACGTGGAGGGCGCGGAGCAAGAAGAGGATAACTTGCTGCTTTCTATTAAATAAAATGAAGCATCCGTTCATCCCGGCGGATGCTTTTTTTATGATCCTCACCCGCTATAAAAGTCAGAAAATTATAACATTAAAGTTTCTGTTGACGAAAAGGACAAACCTTTGTATTATATAACTTGTGCTTAGAAGCACCAAACATTATGGCGGTGTAGCTCAGCTGGCTAGAGCGTACGGTTCATACCCGTGAGGTCGGGGGTTCGATCCCCTCCGCCGCTACCATATTTGTTTGGCCCGTTGGTCAAGCGGTTAAGACACCGCCCTTTCACGGCGGTAACACGGGTTCGAATCCCGTACGGGTCATCCTAAAAAAATCGGTTTCTCTTGCAGAAGCCGATTTTTTTCATTTTTAGACAACATTCCAGAAATTCTTTTGATAAACGAATATCAAGGCAGAAACCGTCGAAGATTTCTTTGGTATTGTTACCTTCTTTTGACAAAATCCTATCTGTGCTTTCGCTATAATGACAGGCAACGAATATAACAGGTGGGAGATGAGAGGAATGGAAAAAGCAGAAAGAAGAGTGAACGGGCCAATGATGGGACAAGCCTTGGAGAAACTCCAATCTTTTTTTAACAGGGGCACGAAGCTGGTGACCCATCATTTGCATTCACTGTTTTTCTATAAAGGATTCATTTATGTCGTCATCGGATTTTTGCTTGGACGGGCTTTCATATTATCCGAGGTGCTTCCTTTCGCACTTCCTTTCTTTGGAGCGATGCTTCTTATCAGAAGAGACAAGGCGCTTTATGCGGTGCTGGCTGTGCTTGCAGGTGCGCTGACCATTTCTCCGAAGCACTCATTGCTCATACTAGCAGCATTGCTGGCATTCTTCGTATTTTCTAAAGTAGCCTCCTTCATCACCGATGATCGCGTGAAAGCACTCCCGATCGTCGTGTTTTTCTCCATGACTGCAGCAAGAGCCGGTTTCGTTTACGCTCAAAATGGCGCATTTACAACCTATGATTATGTGATGGCTGTCGTTGAAGCTGGACTATCCTTTATTTTGACGCTGATCTTCCTTCAGAGCCTTCCGGTTTTCACTGTAAAAAAAGTAAAACAATCATTAAAAATAGAAGAAATCATTTGCTTTATGATACTCATTGCTTCCGTCTTGACGGGGCTTGCCGGCTTGTCCTACCAAGGGATGCAGGCAGAACATATACTGGCTCGTTATGTCGTATTGAGTTTTTCCTTTATTGGCGGAGCTAGCATTGGCTGTACGGTTGGTGTCGTGACCGGTCTGATTCTTGGCTTGGCGAATATCGGAAACCTCTATCAAATGAGTCTGCTTGCTTTCTCCGGTTTATTAGGCGGTTTGCTGAAGGAAGGAAAAAAGGCAGGCGCAGCAATCGGGCTGATCGTTGGATCACTTCTTATTTCTTTATATGGTGAAGGCTCTGCTGGTCTGATGACAACGCTCTATGAGTCATTAATTGCAGTCGGCCTGTTTTTGCTTACACCTCAATCGATTACAAAGAAAGTGGCGAGATATATTCCGGGAACTGTGGAGCATCTTCAAGAGCAGCAGCAATATGCCAGGAAAATCAGAGATGTCACTGCTCAAAAGGTAGACCAATTCTCCAATGTATTCCACGCGCTGTCCGAAAGCTTTGCAACCTTTTACCAAGCATCTGACGAACAGACAGATGACAGCGAAGTTGATTTGTTTTTAAGCAAGATCACGGAGCATTCCTGTCAAACGTGCTACAAGAAAAACAGGTGCTGGGTACAGAACTTTGATAAAACATATGACTTAATGAAACAAGTTATGCTTGAAACAGAAGAAAAAGAATATGCGTCAAACCGAAGGCTGAAAAAAGAGTTTCATCAGTATTGCTCTAAATCAAAGCAGGTTGAAGAGCTGATTGAGGATGAACTCGCTTATCATCATGCCCATTTGACGCTTAAGAAAAAAGTGCAGGACAGCAGGCGCCTTGTAGCTGAACAGCTTTTAGGTGTTTCTGAGGTCATGGCAGACTTTTCTCGGGAAATAAAAAGAGAGCGGGAACAGCACTTTCTGCAGGAAGAGCAAATCATAGAGGCGCTTCAGCATTTTGGAATCGAAATTCAGCATGTGGAGATCTATAGTCTTGAACAAGGGAATATCGATATCGAAATGACCATTCCTTTCAGCGGACATGGAGAAAGTGAAAAAATCATTGCTCCTATGCTTTCTGACATTCTGGAAGAACAAATACTTGTGAAAGCCGAACAGCACTCTCCGCATCCGAATGGATACAGTCATGTCGCCTTTGGATCAACAAAGTCATTCAGGGTGTCTACAGGAGCGGCTCACGCTGCGAAGGGCGGCGGTCTTGTCTCCGGCGACAGCTACAGCATGATGGAGCTAGGAGCCAGAAAATATGCGGCGGCAATCAGTGACGGAATGGGCAATGGCGCAAGGGCGCACTTCGAAAGCAATGAAACGATCAAGCTACTTGAGAAAATCCTTGAATCCGGCATTGATGAAAAAATAGCAATTAAAACGATCAACAGCATCCTGTCCTTGAGGACCACTGACGAGATATACTCCACGCTTGACCTTTCTATTATCGATCTTCAAGATGCCAGCTGTAAATTCTTGAAGGTCGGATCGACGCCTAGCTTTATCAAACGGGGCGACCAGGTAATGAAAGTGCAAGCGAGCAATCTGCCAATCGGTATTATTAATGAATTCGATGTGGAGGTTGTGAGTGAGCAGTTGAAAGCGGGTGATCTCTTGATTATGATGAGTGACGGCATATTTGAGGGCCCTAAGCATGTAGAAAATCACGATTTATGGATGAAACGCAAAATGAAAGGGTTAAAAACAAATGACCCGCAGGAGATTGCCGATTTGCTCATGGAGGAAGTCATCCGCACGAGATCCGGCCAAATTGAGGACGATATGACAGTTGTTGTCGTCCGGATTGACCACAATACACCGAAGTGGGCATCCATCCCTGTTCCGGCCATCTTTCAAAACAAACAAGAAATTTCATAACGCTTCCGTATAAATCAAATTTCTTCTGGCGAAGATGGGAATATATGAATCTGAGAATCCTCGTATTCTCCAGGAGGAATGAATGTGAATAACGGACATTTAAATCAAATTTTGCTGATAACGGATGGCTGCTCGAATCATGGGGAAGACCCTCTTGCAATGGCTGCTTTTGCTAAAGAGCAGGGGATTACGGTAAATGTCATAGGTATAATGGAAGAAAATCAAATTGACCCTGAGGCAATGAAGGAAGTCGAAGGGATTGCGCTTGCCGGAGGCGGCGTACATCAGGTCGTTTATGCATCTCAGCTTTCACAAACCGTTCAAATGGTAACAAAAAAAGCAATGACGCAAACCTTACAAGGTGTAGTCAATCAAGAGCTGAAACAAATTCTCGGAAAGAATGTGGAAATGGAGGAGCTTTCTCCCGAAAAACGCGGCGAAGTCATGGAAGTGGTAGACGAGCTTGGAGAAACGGTGCATCTTCAGGTTTTGGTTCTTGTTGATACAAGCGCAAGTATGACGCCTAAGCTTCCTACAGTAAAAGAGGCGCTGATTGATTTGTCTGTCAGCCTCAATTCCCGAATCGGGAATAACGAATTTGCGATGTGTATATTTCCCGGGAAAAAACAAGAGGCCGAGCTTGTGCTGAACTGGACACCAAAGCTGCAATCTCTCTCCACACTCTTTGCAAAGCTTTCGACAGGCGGCATTACGCCGACAGGTCCGGCGATACGGGAAGCGACGCAGCAATTTGAAAAAATCCGCTCAAGAAGGAGCATGCTGGCAGATGATGAACGACGCTTTGACGAGTTTGGCATGTAACCTTAAGCCGGGTACAACAATCAAAGGCAAGTGGAACGGAAACACTTATACATTGCGTAAACAGCTTGGAAAAGGGGCCAATGGAATTGTGTATTTGGCAGAAGCATCAGATGGACATGTTGCCTTAAAGGTGAGCGATGACAGCTTGTCTATTACTTCTGAAGTGAATGTCTTAAAATCTTTCTCAAAGGCCCAGTCCGTTATGATGGGGCCTTCTTTTTTTGATACGGATGATACCTATATCCCCAGTGCCAATATGAGAGTTTCGTTTTATGCAATGGAATACATAAAAGGCCCGCTGCTATTGAATTATGTCAGTGATAAAGGAGCGGAATGGATACCGGTATTGATGATTCAATTGTTATCCAGCTTATCGGTGCTTCACCAGCAAGGATGGATATTCGGCGATCTTAAACCTGATAATCTGATCGTAACCGGTCCGCCCGCAAGAATCCGCTGCATTGATGTAGGCGGCACAACAAAGGAAGGCCGGGCGATAAAAGAGTATACCGAGTTTTACGACAGAGGGTATTGGGGGTATGGAACAAGAAAAGCAGAACCATCCTACGATTTGTTTGCAGTTGCCATGATTATGATCAACAGTGTGCATAAAAAAGAATTCAAGAAAACAAACCAGCCCAAGGAACAGCTTAGGTCTCTAATCGAAGGGCACCCTCTGCTGAAAAAGTATAAAAAAGTGCTTTTTTCAGCATTAAACGGTGATTATCAAACCGCAGATGAAATGAAGAAGGATATGCTCGATGCGGGGCAAAAAGCAGTACAGAGAAAACAAGCTGTAAAAGCGTCGCCGCAGCCTGCCCCAAGTCAAGGACAGCAAAAACCGCGCCAAGGAAGAGTAACGAAGACGCGATATACTCCTAAACAGAAGCCGGTTAAGTCGGGGGGATTATTTGAAACAACGCTTATCGTGATCAGCGTTTTGGCGCTTTACTTCGCCTATATTATCTTTTTCTTAATCTGAATGGCACAAACTGCAAAGCCTATGCTTCTTCTTTGCTTGGAAGGATTGAAAGTGATAGGATATGAATATCTTTAAAAAACCTGCTCATTGTGAGGAGGACAGTGTGAAAAGTGTCAAAGATTTTTTAAACAAACACAATCTTACGTTAAAAGGGGCGACAATCATTGTAGGCGTTTCCGGCGGTCCGGACTCAATGGCTCTTCTTCACGTACTGCATACGTTATGCGGCCGTTCAGCAAAAATTATAGCAGCTCATGTCGACCATCGGTTCAGGGGCGCAGAATCTGAGGAAGACATGCGTTTTGTTCAAGCTTATTGTAAAGCTGAACAGCTCGCGTGCGAAACGGCTCAAATCAATGTAACCGCATATGCGCGGGAAAAAGGGCTTAATAAGCAGGCTGCGGCGCGTGATTGCCGCTACCAGTTTTTTGAGGACATCATGTTGAAGCATCAAGCGGACTATCTGGCACTTGCGCATCATGGTGATGACCAAATTGAAACGATGCTTATGAAACTGGCCCAGGGCACGCTTGGCGCTGGACTTGCGGGAATGCAACCGGCCAGACGTTTTGGGACGGGGCGGATCATCAGGCCGTTCTTAACCATTACAAAGGAAGAGATCCTTCATTACTGCCGTGAAAACAGCTTGAGCTACCGGACGGATGCAAGCAACGCCACAGATGACTACACAAGAAACAGATTCAGAAAAACAGTGCTCCCGTTCTTGAAACAGGAGTCGCCGGATGTGCATAAAAGGTTTCAGAAAGTGAGTGAGGCACTGACGGAAGATGAGCAATTCCTACAGTCATTAACGAAAGATGAAATGAATAAAGTAATCACAAGCCAGTCTAATACATCAGTTGAAATCAATTCCTCTCAATTGCTTGCCCTCCCGATGCCTTTACAAAGAAGAGGAGTTCAACTAATATTAAACTATCTTTATGAAAACGTTCCATCATCCTTTTCAGCTCATCACATTCAGCAGTTTCTTGATTGGGTGGAAAAGAGCGGTCCTTCAGGAGTATTAGACTTTCCGAAAGGGCTGAAGGTGGTCAAATCATATCAGACATGTTTGTTTACATTTGAACAATGGCAGTGCAAAAATGTTCCCTTTGAATACCAAATAAGCGGAGCTGCTGATGAAACGGCAGTGCTTCCAAATGGATTTCTGATAGAGGCAAAGCATTGTGCGGATTCGCCTGAAGAACATGGGAATGCTGTTTTTATTACAAGTGAAAAAAAAGTGCGATTTCCCTTAACGATTCGGACGAGAAAAGCTGGAGACCGGATCAAACTAAAAGGGATGAATGGCTCGAAAAAGGTAAAGGATATATTTATTGATAAGAAACTGCCTCTCCGAGAAAGAGACAACTGGCCGATTGTAACTGACGCAAGCGGTGAAATTATCTGGATACCGGGCTTGAAAAAATCAATTTTTGAAGATCTTGTGATTCCAAACAGCGACCGCATTGTATTACAATATAGACAGCATGAAAAGTGTAGGGGGCAAGCAAAGTCATGATGAAACATGATATCGAGAAAGTACTGATCTCAGAGGAAGAGATACAAGAGAAAGTAAAAGAGTTAGGCGCAGAATTAACGAGCGAGTATCAAGATACGTTTCCGTTGGCAATCGGTGTGTTAAAAGGGGCACTTCCTTTTATGGCGGATCTTATCAAACATATTGATACATATTTGGAAATGGATTTCATGGATGTATCAAGCTACGGAAATTCTACGGTTTCTTCTGGAGAAGTAAAAATCATTAAAGATTTGGATACATCTGTAGAGGGCCGGGACATCTTAATTATTGAAGATATTATCGACAGTGGGTTAACCTTAAGTTATCTAGTAGAGCTCTTCCGATACCGTAAAGCAAAATCAATAAAGATTGTTACCCTTTTGGATAAACCAAGCGGAAGAAAAGCGGACATCAAAGCAGACTTTGTAGGCTTCGAAGTTCCTGACGCGTTTGTAGTGGGTTACGGACTTGATTATGCTGAGCGCTATCGCAATCTGCCTTACATCGGAGTGTTAAAACCGGCAGTTTATGAAAGCTGATCGGCAGCCTGCTTCCGAGGTGGTTATTGTTTGTATTGGAATGATTTTCTATGGTACTATTGAACATAGTTGTGCTTACTGTGGGAGGAGGTAAGGAATGAATCGGGTCTTCCGTAATACCATTTTTTATTTACTTATTTTATTAGTAGTCATCGGGGTTGTGAGCTACTTCCAGACCTCAAATCCGAAAACAGAAAATATGTCGTACAGTACGTTTATCAAAAACCTGGATGACGGGAAAGTTGATAGCGTATCGGTTCAGCCTGTCAGAGGTGTTTATGAGGTAAAAGGGCAGCTGAAAAACTACGACAAAGATCAATACTTTTTGTCTCATGTTCCTGAAGGAAAGGGAGCAGACCAGATATTTAATGCTTTGAAAAAGACAGATGTGAAGGTTGAGCCCGCTCAAGAAACAAGCGGATGGGTGACATTTCTGACGACCATCATCCCGTTTGTCATTATCTTTATTCTGTTTTTCTTCCTGCTCAATCAGGCTCAAGGCGGCGGCAGCCGTGTCATGAACTTTGGTAAGAGCAAGGCGAAGTTGTATACAGAGGAAAAGAAACGCGTCAAATTTAAAGACGTTGCAGGGGCTGACGAAGAAAAGCAAGAACTCGTTGAAGTTGTTGAATTTCTGAAGGATCCCCGCAAGTTTGCTGAGCTTGGTGCGAGAATACCAAAAGGCGTGCTTTTAGTCGGGCCTCCGGGAACCGGTAAAACATTGCTGGCAAAAGCTTGTGCGGGTGAAGCCGGCGTACCTTTCTTTAGCATCAGCGGATCTGATTTCGTTGAAATGTTTGTAGGTGTCGGTGCTTCCCGTGTGCGTGACTTGTTTGAAAATGCGAAAAAGAATGCGCCTTGTTTGATCTTCATCGATGAAATTGACGCAGTCGGACGCCAGCGTGGAGCTGGTCTCGGCGGAGGACACGATGAACGTGAACAGACGCTTAACCAATTGCTTGTTGAAATGGACGGGTTCAGCGCCAATGAAGGAATCATCATCATTGCTGCGACGAACCGTGCGGACATCTTGGACCCAGCCTTACTTCGTCCGGGACGTTTTGACCGTCAAATCACAGTGGACCGCCCAGATGTCATTGGCCGTGAAGCTGTATTGAAAGTCCATGCGAGAAACAAGCCGCTGGATGAAACGGTTAACCTGAAATCAATTGCTATGAGAACGCCAGGTTTCTCAGGCGCCGACTTAGAAAATCTATTGAATGAAGCTGCACTTGTGGCGGCTCGTCAAAACAAGAAAAAAATCGATGCGCGTGATATTGACGAAGCGACGGACCGTGTAATTGCCGGACCTGCTAAGAAGAGCCGTGTCATCTCCAAGAAAGAACGCAATATCGTGGCTTATCACGAAGGCGGACACACAGTTATCGGACTCGTTTTAGATGAGGCTGATATGGTCCATAAAGTAACGATTGTTCCCCGGGGCCAGGCTGGCGGTTATGCAGTTATGCTTCCAAGAGAAGACCGTTACTTCCAGACAAAGCCGGAGCTGCTTGATAAAATTGTCGGCCTCTTGGGCGGACGTGTAGCTGAAGAAATTATTTTCGGCGAAGTCAGCACAGGAGCGCACAATGACTTCCAGCGTGCGACGAATATCGCAAGACGCATGGTTACAGAATTCGGTATGTCAGAAAAACTGGGACCGTTACAATTTGGACAGTCTCAGGGCGGTCAAGTATTCTTAGGACGTGACTTCAACAACGAACAGAACTACAGTGATCAAATCGCTTACGAAATTGATCAGGAAATTCAGCGCATCATCAAAGAATGTTATGAGCGCGCGAAACAAATTCTGACTGAAAATCGTGACAAGCTTGAATTGATTGCTCAAACGCTTCTGAAAGTAGAAACGCTTGACGCTGAACAAATCAAACATCTCGTCGATCATGGAACATTGCCTGAGCGCAATTTCTCTGATGATGAAAAGAACGATGATGTGAAAGTAAACATTCTGACAAAAACAGAAGAAAAGCAAGACGATACAAAAGAGTAGTTCGCTTTCTCTCTAAAAACTGCCGGCTGATGCTGGCAGTTTTTTTATGTAAATCAGGGGCCCGGCTGCGGCTTTTACGATCATCCAATTCTGGTATCGATTTGTTTACAAATGCGCCGCTGATCGTGTATGGTATTGTAGAATGTTTGTAAAAAGTAAAGTAGAGAAACTATTCAAGAGTGGTGATAGAGGTTGTTACTGGTTATCGATGTGGGGAACACCAATACTGTACTTGGTGTATATCATGATGGAAAATTAGAATATCACTGGCGTATAGAAACAAGCAGGCATAAAACAGAAGATGAGTTTGGGATGGTTTTACGCTCCTTATTTGAGCATTCCGGGCTTATGTTTGAACAGATAGATGGCATTATTATTTCTTCAGTAGTGCCGCCAATCATGTTTGCGTTAGAAAGAATGTGCACAAAATACTTTCATATCGAACCGCAAATTGTCGGTCCGGGTATGAAAACGGGTTTAAATATAAAATATGACAATCCGAAAGAAGTAGGAGCAGACAGGATCGTAAATGCTGTTGCTGCGATACACTTATACGGCAATCCATTAATAGTTGTTGATTTCGGAACTGCCACAACGTACTGCTATATTGATGAAAACAAACAATACATGGGCGGGGCAATTGCTCCTGGCATCACGATTTCGACAGAGGCGCTTTATTCGCGTGCGGCAAAGCTTCCGCGTATCGAAATCACCCGGCCTGACAATATTATCGGAAAAAACACTGTAAGCGCGATGCAATCTGGGATTTTATTTGGCTATGTCGGTCAAGTGGAAGGAATTGTCAAGAGAATGAAATGGCAGGCGAAACAGGAACCAAAGGTCATTGCGACAGGAGGCCTTGCGCCGCTCATTGCAAATGAATCAGATTGTATAGATATCGTTGATCCATTCCTAACCCTAAAAGGGCTGGAATTGATTTATGAACGAAACCGCGTAGGAAGTGTATAGGAGGTTTTGTAATGGATTATTTAGTAAAAGCACTTGCGTATGATGGAAAAGTTCGCGCTTATGCAGCCAGAACAACTGATATGGTAAATGAAGGGCAAAGACGCCATGGTACGTGGCCGACAGCATCCGCTGCACTGGGCCGTACAATGACAGCTTCACTTATGCTCGGCGCTATGCTGAAGGGCGATGATAAGCTGACA
Source organism: Bacillus sp. C28GYM-DRY-1 (assembly GCF_030519405.1). NCBI lineage: Bacteria > Bacillati > Bacillota > Bacilli > Caryophanales > Bacillaceae > Bacillus > Bacillus sp. C28GYM-DRY-1. Next base: position 10,628 of record NZ_JAUMKF010000023.1, on the reverse strand, counting down.
GTGAAAGTAGAGGGTGGAGGCCCGATCGGAGCAATTGTAGCTGATGCCAATGCAAAAGGGGAAGTCAGAGCATACGTCTCTAACCCGCAAGTTCATTTTGATTTAAATGAACAAGGCAAGCTTGATGTCAGACGTGCAGTTGGAACTAGCGGAACGTTAAGTGTTGTAAAAGATTTAGGTTTGCGCGAGTTCTTCACAGGACAAGTAGAAATTGTTTCAGGAGAATTAGGTGATGATTTCACTTACTATCTTGTGTCATCTGAACAGGTTCCTTCATCAGTGGGCGTTGGTGTGCTCGTGAATCCTGACAATACCATTCTTGCGGCAGGAGGTTTTATTATTCAGCTGATGCCGGGAACAGATGATGAAACCATCACAAAAATTGAACAGCGTCTATCTCAAGTAGAGCCAATTTCTAAGCTCATTCAAAAAGGTTTGACACCAGAAGAAATATTAGAAGAAGTCCTAGGCGAGAAACCTGAGATTTTGGAAACGATGCCTGTTAAATTCCATTGTCCTTGTTCAAAAGAACGTTTCGAAACAGCCATTTTAGGTCTAGGCAAAAAAGAAATTCAAGATATGATAGAAGAAGATGGACAAGCCGAAGCAGTATGCCATTTTTGTAATGAAAAGTACTTATTTACAAAAGAAGAGCTGGAAGGGCTTCGTGACCAAACTACCCGCTAAGCTCTTTAGCGGGTTTTTTGAATTTGAAAAAAGGGGCTGAAAACAGATTTGAAATCAAGAACAATCTGGACCATTATTTTAGGAGGGCTGTTGGTTTGCTGTATTTCTGTTGCGTATACGCTGACGAAATCCCAAGTAGGCGCATCGCCGTCCGGTGAGTCTATTGCGACCATCGGTGGCAAAAGCGTGATAAGAGAAGAATGGCTGAAAGAAATGGAAGACCGATATGGAAAGTCGACACTTGAAGATATGATCAATGTCCGAGTCGTTGAGCAGCTAGCCAAAAAGAACAACCTCAAAGTGTCTAAAAACGAAATTGATCGTGAGTTTTTGTTGATTAAAGCGGTCAACAATTCCTTTTACGAAGACGAACATACAACTGAGAAAGAGTGGAAAGATCAAATTCGTTATAATATCCTTCTTGAAGAATTGTTAACCAGGGATATTGATATCCCAAGCAAAGAACTGAAATCATTCTATGATAAAAATAAAGAACTGTATCAGTTTGATGATTCGTATCGAATTCGGCATATCGTTGTAAAAGATGAAGAAGAAGCGAGAAAAGTTCTGAAAGAACTTGAAGGCGGCTCAAGCTTTGAAGCTGTCGCGGCCGAAAGGTCTACAGACAGATATACATCACCATACGGCGGAGATTTAGGTTTTGTCACAGAAGCATCAGACAACATTCCGTCATCATATATTGAAGAAGCACAAACACTAAAAGAGGATGAATGGTCGGACGAACCAATTAAGGTCAGTAACGGTTTTGCCGTTATCCAGCTGAAAGAAAAACTGAAGGCAAGAACATTCTCATATGATGAAGTAAAGGATCAAATCAGACGTCAAATCGCAATGGATCAGCTGGGTGAAAAAGCCACAGTCAAAACGCTTTGGGAAGAAGCCGATGTATCTTGGTTTTATGGGGGAAAAAGTACTAAGTGATTGACAAAAAATTTTGAAATTGATAGATTATATACATAATACCAATACAAATAGTCGGAAATTGAGGTGTCGTGAATGGTACGTGTAGCAAACTCCATTACTGAATTAATTGGGAATACGCCAATCGTTAAATTAAATCGCCTTGCAGATGAAAACAGTGCGGATGTATATCTAAAGCTTGAATACATGAACCCTGGAAGCAGTGTAAAAGACCGTATCGGTTTAGCCATGATTGAAGCCGCTGAAAAAGAAGGAAAATTAAAAGCCGGTGATACAATCATTGAACCGACAAGCGGAAATACTGGAATCGGGCTTGCGATGGTTGCTGCTGCTAAAGGGTTAAAAGCTATTTTGGTTATGCCTGATACAATGAGCATGGAGCGCCGCAACCTTCTTCGCGCATACGGTGCTGAGCTAGTGCTGACTCCTGGTGCGGAAGGCATGAAAGGCGCCATTAAGAAAGCTGAAGAGCTTGCCGAGAAGCACGGATACTTTGTGCCGCAGCAGTTTAATAACCCTTCAAACCCAGAAATTCACCGCCAAACAACGGGTAAAGAAATCGTTGAGCAATTCGGTGATGATCAGCTTGATGCATTTGTAGCCGGAATCGGTACAGGCGGAACGATTACTGGAGCGGGTGAAGTTCTGAAGGAAGCATACCCTTCCATCAAAATTTACGCTGTTGAACCGTCAGATTCTCCAGTGCTATCAGGAGGAAAACCAGGCCCCCATAAAATTCAGGGAATCGGAGCTGGATTTGTACCGGACATCTTAAATACTGAAGTATATGATGAAATCTTCCCTGTGAAGAATGAAGATGCATTCGAATATGCGCGTAGAGCTGCACGTGAAGAAGGAATTCTCGGAGGCATCTCATCAGGCGCGGCAATTTATGCGGCTCTTCAAGTAGCGAAAAAACTCGGAAAAGGCAAAAAAGTATTGGCCATCATTCCAAGTAACGGCGAACGTTATCTGAGCACGCCGCTGTATCAATTCGATTAAAAACCAAACTCTCGGTCCGCCGGGAGTTTTTTTATGTCTATGCATCATATATGCCATGTCTGCGACGAATGTTATTCTTGGAAGAGAAATTCACTTTTTTCACTAACAAGATTGCTTTACAATAAAAACAAGCAAAAAAGAAAATAGAGGAATGATATAAATGGCACAACGCAGACCGGCAGGCAAAAAAGTACCTTTTCATAAAGTCTCATTCTTACAACAATTTGAGAAACTTGCGCAATCCAGAAAACAGCATGTACTTCTTGAAAGTGCAAGAGGCGGCAGATACAGTATAGCCGGTCTTGATCCAATTGCGACTGTAAAAGGAAAAGACGGAATTACAACAATTAAGCATGGGGATGAGATGCTGTTTAAAGAAGGCGATCCATTACGTGCCTTCCACAGCTGGTTTAAAACGCTGGAAACAGAAACAGATCACGAGCTCCCGGATTTTCAAGGTGGGGCAATCGGGTTTCTCAGCTATGATTACGCACGTTACATTGAAAATTTTAAAATGCTCTCATTAGATGATCTGGAAACACCCGATATTTATTTTCTTGTTTTTGATGATATAGCAGTTTATGACCATCAAGAAGAGTCTCTGTGGCTGATTACTCATGTTCATGACACTGATAACGATTCTGCTGATGTGAAGCTATCCGAGTTGGAGCGCATGTGGCTGACTGAGCTTCCTGCTGTCCCTCGAGAGATGAAGCATGAAACAGACGGTTCCTTCGCGGCGCCATTTACCGAGGATGGATTCTCACAAGCTGTAGAGAAAATCAAACAATACATTGCCAGCGGAGATGTGTTTCAAGTCAATCTATCAATTAGGCAGTCACAGTCGCTGTCAGTTCACCCTTTTCAAATTTACAAGACCCTGAGGGAAGTAAATCCTTCGCCGTATATGGCCTATTTAGAAACACCTGATTTCCAAATCATTTGCGGATCGCCTGAACTGCTTGTTAGCAAAAAGGGCAAGCTATTAGAGACGAGACCGATTGCGGGCACCCGTTCCAGAGGGAAAACGGACGAAGAAGACGAAGCACTCGCAAACGAATTAATCCACAATGAAAAAGAACGCGCTGAACATGTCATGCTGGTTGATCTTGAGCGAAATGATTTAGGAAGAGTATCACGGTACGGGTCTGTGCGTGTGAACGAATTCATGGAGATTGAAAAATACTCGCATGTGATGCATATTGTGTCTAACGTCCAAGGTGAACTGCAGGATGGGTATGATGCCGTAGATATTATCCATGCTGTATTTCCCGGAGGAACCATTACAGGTGCTCCCAAAGTCAGAACGATGGAAATTATAGAAGAACTTGAGCCGACACGCCGCGGGCTTTATACTGGATCTATAGGATGGTTTGGATACAATCAAGATCTGCAGTTTAATATCGTCATTCGTACCATCTATGCAACCGGAGGGCAGGCATTTATGCAGTCCGGCGCAGGAGTTGTGATTGATTCCGTTCCAAAGCACGAGTACAGGGAATCATTCAAAAAAGCTTTTGCGATGCAAAAGGCGTTAGAGCTGAGCAAAGAAGAGACAAAAATTAGATGAGGTGAGCGGAGAAATGATTTTAATGATTGATAACTACGATTCATTCACGTATAACTTGGTTCAGTATTTGGGTGAGCTTGGGGAAGAACTGATTGTGAAACGCAATGACGACATCACGATCGAAGAAATCGAAGAGATGTCCCCGGATTTTTTGATGATTTCACCTGGACCGTGCAGTCCTGATGAGGCAGGGATCAGCCTTGAAGCAATTAAACATTTCGCAGGAAAAGTCCCCATTTTTGGTGTATGCCTCGGACATCAGTCCATCGCACAAGTGTTTGGCGGCGACGTGATTAGGGCTGAACGGCTTATGCACGGGAAAACTTCGGATATCGAGCATGACGGCAAGACAATCTTCGAAGGCTTGAAAAATCCCCTTGTCGCGACTCGTTACCACTCGCTGATCGTAAAATCTGAGACGCTGCCAAGTTGTTTTACAGTAACAGCACAAACGAAAGAAGGAGAAATCATGGCCATTCGCCACAATGACCTCCCGATTGAGGGCGTGCAATTTCACCCAGAGTCTATTATGACCTCCTTTGGGAAAGAAATGCTCAGAAATTTCATTGAGACATACCGCAAGGAAGTTATTGCGTGATGATATATGTTAACGGTCGGTATATAGAGGAGAAAGATGCAGTTCTTTCTCCTTTTGACCATGGATTTTTATATGGGATCGGTGTTTTTGAAACCTTCAGGCTCTACGAAGGCTATCCATTTTTGCTTGATTGGCATATAGAAAGGCTTAAACGCGCACTTAAGGATCTGCAAATCGAATATACTGTTTCAAAGCATGAGATTCTTGAGATGCTGGACAAGCTGCTTCGGCTGAATAAGATCAAGGATGGCAATGCCCGCGTCAGGCTGGACATATCAGCCGGAATCAGCGATAAAGGATTTGCTGCCCAAGCTTACGATAAGCCAACTGTTTTATGCTATATGAACGAACTGAAACCAGAAAGCCTTCCTTTGCAAAAAACAGGAAAGGTTTTATCGGTTCGGAGAAACACACCAGAGGGGTCGTTCCGGTTAAAATCTCATCATTATTTAAATAATATGTATGCGAAGCGGGAAATCGGTAATGATCCCCTTGTTGAAGGGATTTTCTTAACGGAGGATGGAGCTGTAGCGGAGGGCATCATATCAAATGTTTTCTGGAGAAAAGACAGCTGCATCTATACTCCATCGCTTGATACCGGTATTCTCGACGGTGTCACGAGACGTTTTGTCTTAGAAAATGCGAAGAAGATGGGACTTGAACTCAAAACGGGCCGATATGAGCTGGAAGCTCTTTTGACAGCTGACGAGGCGTGGATGACGAACTCGGTTCTTGAGATCATCCCGTTTACTAAAATAGAAGAAGTAGACTATGCGGGCCGAAGCGGAGAAGCAGCCTCTGCTCTTCAATCGCTATACAAAAAAGAAATAAAGAACATGATTCATGAAAAACATGAAAAGGGAGGAAGAGAATGGCGCAACAAACGATAGACCAAACACAAGTAATCCACACCAAGCCCAGCGCTTTATCGTATAAAGAGAAGACATTGGTGATGGGGATTTTAAACGTAACGCCTGACTCTTTCTCGGACGGCGGAAAATATGACAGCTTGGACAAGGCGCTCCTGCACGCGAGAGAGATGATCAATGACGGTGCCCATATCATTGACATCGGAGGAGAATCGACAAGGCCTGGCGCTGAATATGTCTCAGAGGATGAGGAAATGTCCAGAGTGATTCCGGTGATTGAGCGGATCACAAAAGAACTGGGCGTGGCGATTTCTATAGATACGTACAAGGCTTCTGTCGCAGATGAAGCTGTTAAAGCCGGCGCATCCATCATCAATGATATTTGGGGAGCGAAACATGATCTGAAGATGGCTTCCGTTGCAGCCGAACACAATGTTCCAATTGTTCTCATGCATAACCGCCCTGAGAGAAATTACAATGACTTATTGCCGGATATGCTGTCGGACTTAATGGAAAGTGTAAAAATCGCTGTTGAGGCCGGAGTAGAGGAGAGGAATATTATCCTTGATCCAGGTATCGGTTTTGCGAAAACCTATCATGATAATTTGGCAGTGATGAACAAACTCGAGATTTTGAGCGGGCTGGGGTATCCGGTTCTTCTGGCTACCTCCCGAAAAAGATTTATCGGGCGAGTTCTGGATCTTCCGCCTGAGGAGCGGGCTGAGGGCACAGGGGCGACCGTGTGTCTCGGCATTCAAAAAGGCTGTGACATTGTCAGGGTCCATGACGTGAAACAAATTGCCAGAATGGCGAAAATGATGGATGCGATGTTGAATAAGGGAGGGGTTCACTATGGATAAAGTCTTTGTAGAAGGAATGGAGTTTTACGGATACCACGGTGTGTTTAAAGAAGAAAACAAGCTGGGGCAGCGCTTTAAAGTTGATTTAACCGCTGAGCTGGATTTAAGCAAAGCCGGACAAACAGATGACCTTGAGCACACGATTAACTATGCTGAGCTCTATCATGTATGTAAAGATATCGTAGAAGGCGAGCCCGTGAAATTGGTGGAAACGCTGGCGGAACGTATTGCCGACACTGTACTCAAGAAATTTCAGCCGGTGCAGCAATGTACTGTGAAAGTGATTAAGCCAGATCCGCCAATTCCCGGACACTATAAATCAGTAGCAATTGAAATCACGAGAAAAAAGTCATGAACAACATAGCTTATATCGCACTTGGATCCAACATTGGAGATAGAGAAACATATTTAAGGCAAGCTGTGGCATTGCTGCATCAGCATGATGGGGTGACAGTTACGAAAGTGTCGTCCATTTACGAGACTGCCCCAGTCGGGTACGAAGATCAAGATGAATTTTTGAATATGGCTGTGGAAATCAAGACGTCGCTGAACCCTTTTGAACTCCTTGAGCTGACGCAGCATATAGAAAATGAATTAGGAAGAACAAGGGAAGTAAGATGGGGACCGCGGACGGCAGACCTTGACATTTTGCTGTTTAATCGTGAAAATATTGAAACAGAGCAACTAATTGTTCCGCATCCGAGAATGTATGAGCGTTTGTTTGTCCTTGCGCCGCTTGCGGAGATTTGCCCGCAGGTTGAAAAAGGGGCAACAAGCGCGGAAACAGACCAAGAAGGTGTAAGAGTATGGAAGCAGAAATCTGGGGTAGACGAATTCGTGCATTCAGAAAGCTGAAAGGTTATACTCAAGAAGGATTTGCAAAAGCGTTAGGTATATCAGTTTCTATTCTCGGCGAAATTGAACGCGGAAACCGATTGCCGTCAGCTGCCATCATTCAAGGTGCAGCAGATGTTTTAAATATAAGCGCGGACGAATTGGCGCCGCCAGAAAAAGATAACGAATGAAGGGAGGTCAAAAATGTTTAAAATCGGTGATATTCAACTGAAAAACAGGGTTGTTCTTGCTCCTATGGCTGGCGTCTGCAACTCAGCATTCAGATTGACTGTAAAGGAATTCGGAGCTGGATTGGTATGTGCTGAAATGGTCAGTGACAAAGCGATCCTTTACAACAATGCAAGAACCATGGGTATGCTTTACATTGATGAACGTGAAAAACCGCTCAGCCTTCAAATCTTTGGAGGGAAAAAGGAAACCCTTGTGGAAGCGGCGAAGTTTGTAGATCAAAACACAACTGCGGATATTATTGATATAAATATGGGATGTCCTGTACCAAAGATTACAAAGTGTGATGCGGGCGCCAAATGGCTTCTCGATCCTGATAAGATTTACGAAATGGTTTCTGCAGTAGTGGATTACGTTGAAAAACCAGTCACAGTGAAAATGAGAATGGGCTGGGATGAAGACCACATTTTTGCAGTGGAAAATGCAAAGGCTGTAGAGCGTGCGGGCGGAAAAGCAGTTGCGCTTCACGGCCGTACAAGAGTGCAGATGTACGAAGGAACGGCAAACTGGGACATCATCAAAGAAGTAAAACAATCAGTTTCGATTCCGGTTATCGGAAACGGCGATGTTAAGACGCCACAGGATGCTAAGCGTATGCTCGATGAAACAGGAGTAGACGGTGTGATGATCGGACGCGCTGCATTGGGCAATCCGTGGATGATTTACCGTACTGTTCAGTACCTTGAAACAGGTGAATTAAAAGAAGAGCCGCAAGTACGTGAAAAAATGGCGGTATGCAAACTGCATCTTGACCGCCTGATTAACTTAAAAGGTGAAAACGTAGCGGTAAGAGAAATGAGAAAGCACGCTGCATGGTATCTGAAAGGCGTAAGAGGCAATGCGAATGTTCGTAATGAAATCAATCATTGCGAGACAAGAGAAGAGTTTGTGCAGCTTTTAGATGCATTTACTGTTGAAGTTGAGGCAAAAGAGCTTCAAAACGCAAAAGTAGGATAATACTCACCTCTATTTGCTGCTCACTGCCAGTTTTGCGCTGGCAGTTTTTCTGCTTTTTTCATGAAACAATATCTGTAATGGAGTGATAACAATGAGTCAAGAAGAGCATAACCATGAAGAATTAAACGACCAGCTGCAAGTCAGACGCGATAAAATGAACCAGTTGAGAGATAACGGCATCGATCCGTTCGGCGCACGGTTTGAAAGAACTCATCAGTCTCAGGAAGTTATTTCAGCATATCAAGATCTAACCAAAGAAGAGTTAGAAGAAAAAGCGATTGAAGTCACAATTGCAGGCCGTATGATGACAAAACGCGGCAAAGGAAAAGCCGGATTTGCACATCTTCAGGACTTAGAAGGCCAAATCCAAATCTACGTAAGAAAAGACAGTGTCGGTGACGCCCAATATGAAATCTTCAAGTCTTCTGACCTCGGTGATCTTATCGGTGTAACCGGTAAAGTCTTCAAAACAAATGTAGGCGAATTGTCTGTTAAAGCAACTTCTTTTGAATTGCTGACAAAAGCGCTTCGTCCGCTTCCTGACAAATACCATGGTTTGAAAGATGTTGAGCAGCGCTACCGCCAGCGCTACCTGGATCTTATCGTAAATCCAGACAGCAAACATACGTTCATCGCACGAAGCAAGATCATTCAAGCTATGAGAAGATACCTTGATGATCACGGATACTTAGAAGTAGAAACACCGACAATGCACAGCATTCCTGGAGGAGCTTCTGCACGTCCGTTTATCACTCACCACAATGCGTTAGATATTCCACTTTACATGCGTATTGCAATCGAATTGCACCTAAAACGCCTAATTGTCGGCGGATTAGAAAAAGTATATGAAATTGGCCGTGTGTTCCGTAATGAAGGTGTCTCTACACGCCATAATCCTGAATTCACGATGATTGAGTTATATGAAGCGTATGCGGACTATAAAGATATCATGAGCTTAACTGAAAACCTTGTCGCTCATATCGCTCAAGAAGTGCTTGGAACAACTACGATCCAATACGGCGAAGAACAAATCGACCTTAAACCTGAGTGGAAAAGAATCCATATGGTTGACGCGGTCAAAGAAGCGACTGGCGTTGATTTCTGGGAAGAGGTTACTGTTGAGCAGGCTCGTGAATATGCAAAAGAACATGGCGTAGAAATTAAAGATTCCATGACAGTAGGCCATATCATCAACGAATTCTTCGAACAAAAAATTGAAGAAACTCTTATTCAGCCAACGTTTATTTACGGACATCCTGTAGAAATCTCTCCTCTAGCTAAGAAAAACCCAGAGGACCCGCGCTTTACAGATCGTTTTGAACTGTTTATCGTAGGCCGTGAACATGCAAACGCGTTTACAGAGCTAAATGATCCAATTGATCAAAGAGAACGCTTTGAAGCGCAATTAAAAGAGCGTGAAGCTGGTAACGATGAAGCTCATCTAATGGATGAAGACTTTGTTGAAGCTTTGGAGTACGGTATGCCGCCAACAGGAGGTTTAGGCATCGGTATCGACCGTCTTGTTATGCTGCTGACCAATGCTCCTTCTATTCGCGATGTATTGTTATTCCCACAGATGAGACAACGCTAATAAAGAAGAGCGGCATCCTTTCTCTATGAAGGGATGCCGCTCTTTTTAAATTCCTAAGTATTTCTTCAAAAAAACTATTGCACTATTATTTGCAAGGTGGTATATTATTATTCGTTGCCGCTAAACAAGGCGATAACGAAAAAAGAACTTCAAAAAAAGTTATTGACTTCACTGAGTCAACGAGTTATAATAATAAAGTCGCTTGAACGAAGTGGATAAAATGATCTTTGAAAACTAAACAAGACAAAACGTACCTGTTAATTCATTTTTTATAAAAATCGCACAGCGATGTGCGTAGTCAGTCAAACTAAGGCCTGCATGACGCAGGTCACACAGGTGTCGCCGCAGGATGCGGTGAACTTAACCTGTGATCCATTTTATCGGAGAGTTTGATCCTGGCTCAGGACGAACGCTGGCGGCGTGCCTAATACATGCAAGTCGAGCGGACAGATGGGAGCTTGCTCCCTGA
>NZ_JAUMKF010000022.1:0-56730 GCF_030519405.1 Bacillus sp. C28GYM-DRY-1 | reverse complement strand
ATACCTAGCCAAGCGGAGCTAGGTATGCGGGAGCTCTTTTTCTGTTTTTGAAATCAGCTGAATATCCAAAAAAACAGCGTAAGACAAAAAAAGCTTGTAGAAAAACATCGTTTTCTCTACAAGCTGAGCCTGAAATGTCTCAGGCTTTTTTTTCGTTACGTGTTTTAAGGTTTTTCTCTTTTTTGTAAGCCTGTCATTCACCCCGAAAGGATGAGAATCAGCAGCCCTTGCTGATATGCGACAGATGGGAGCACAGTCGCTGTAGTACAGAGGAAGCAGCGATACGGCTACCTGCTCAACTGCAAAGATCAAAAACAGCAGTAAGCCAACGCTGAAGCATACAATATTAATCCGGGCTAAAGGGAGATTCTTCCGACAAAATTGGCTCAGGTGAAATAAGACGATCACATGACCGAAGAAAGAGCAAAAATATTGACAAAAAATTTTCATATGCTATAATTTACCATTAATATATTTATAGGTATAATAAGGTTCTCCTGGCCAGGGGAATCTTATTTTTTTTAGGAGGATCATTTCATGAGGAAAACTGAGTATAGCATAACGTCTTTAATTTCAGCTTTTGCCCGCTTATATCATAGCCGATATGACACGCCTCTCATCTTTGATGATTTTATTGCAAAAGACCTCATTAATGAAAAAGAGTTTACAAACATTAGCGAGAATATGGTTCAAGGAATATCGTTTTTCAACAAAGAGATGGCCGAACGTCTGCAAAATGATCCTGAAAACATATTAAAATGGGTTACCCAAATCCAGCTGTCGCCTACACCCTTAGCACGTGCTGCATATTGTGAAAAAGTTTTACACAACGAATTGATGCTGGGGGCAAAACAGTATGTCATTCTTGGGGCCGGACTAGATACTTTCTGTTTTCGGCATCCTGAATTGGAAAACAGCTTACAAGTTTTTGAGATTGATCATCCGGCTACACAGCAATTCAAAAAAAATAAGCTAAAAGATACAGATCTGACAATTCCGGGACATCTTCACTTTGTTCCTATGGATTTTACCAATGCGTTTTCGTATCAGCCTCTTATAGATGAGGGATTTGAAAACACAAAAACATTCTTCAGCCTTCTGGGAGTGTCTTATTATTTAACAAGAGAAGAAAATGCAAGCTTGATCAGAAATTTATTTTCTCATGTCCCATCAGGAAGCTCTATCGTTTTTGATTATGCTGACGAAACACTCTTTACAGCAAAAGGAACGTCAAATAGAGTTGAACATATGGTGAAAATGGCTGCCGCAAGCGGAGAACCGATGAAATCGTGTTTCACTTATCAAGAAATTGAAAATCAGTTAGAATCATCAGGTTTACTGATCTATGAACATCTAGCACCAGACGATATTAATGATCAATTCTTCAACAATCGAACAGACGAATTATCAGCGTTTGAAACGATTCATTATATTCATGCAGTAAAAAAATGATTTGTAATTCATCAGAGCCTCTCAATTTTTAGGAGGCTCTTTATGGTACTGGCATACAAAAAAAGCTGCTGTTATCATACAGCAGCTTCTGCTAAAGGCTTCACAAGGATCATAAACGATTTGCCTTTCTCATCTTTCTCCGTTTTCAGCTGTTCAAATCCGCATTGGCCCAAAAACAATATCCATTCACTGCGGTCAATGGGAACTGCCGCAAACATCGCTTTATGTTTGGCTCCGAGAATTTTGCTGATCTGTTCAATGATCATCCTCGCATGCCCCTTTTTTTCTTCAGCCGGATCAATCAGCACCGTTCCAAGCCACGGCTTTCCGTTGGAAGGCGCCCACTCGAGATGATAGCTGACGGCAATAGGCAGACCATCATTTTCCCATATAAGCCATGATCCGTTGTACATGGAGTAGGAGATCATATAACTTTCTGCATCTTTCTCCCCGAACTCCTCCTCTTTCCATACAGGATGAGCCTCCGCGAGCTTCTCTAACAAGCAGAGGTCATCCTGTACAAATGGCCTACTTTCGAGCATGAAGGTACTCTTCACATATCGTTTTATGTATAGAGGGGTTTCCGGCCAGCACACTGTGATTTTCTAAGAAGGTAAATGGCTCTCCCTCTATGGTCGTATAGATGCCCCCTACTTCATTTAACAGCACACAGCCGGCTGCATAATCCCATGGCGCAAGACGCATCGTGATGTAAGCATCTATTCTTCCTGCAGCGACATTTGCCAGCTCTAAAGCGGCAGAACCGTAGGAGCGTGTGCCTCTGACTCTTTTCACAAGAGGCGCTAACACACTTGGATCAATCCTTCTGTTTTCCGTTACCCATGTCGCATTAATGGCAAGAATCGCTTCTTCAATAGCGGTTTCTTTTAAAGGAGCCAGCTTCGTTTCATTCATATAAGCTCCTCTTCCGCTAAATGCATGATACAGCTCATCATGCACCACATCATAAATCAAACCGATTTTCCCTTCTCCGTTTTCAAAAATTCCAATTGAAATCGCAAAATTTCTTTGCTGATGCACAAAATTCATCGTCCCGTCAATCGGGTCGATAATCCAGACAACTCCCTCCAGTGAGTGGAGTTTGTCTCCTTGTCCTTCTTCTCCGAGTATGCGGTGTCCCGGAAACGTTTCTTGAATGCGTTCAATGAAAAACATTTCCGTTTCTTTATCAATATTGGTGACTAAATCATTCGGATTTGATTTCGTTTCAATTGTCAGCCTTTCATTCATGGATTGTTTCATTCTCGTGCCTGCTTCTCTTACCCATTTCTTTGCAATCTCATCAATTTCCGTCCAATTTGCCATTCGTGCGTACCTCTCTTCTATGTAGACCTTTATTTTATAGGATACTGATAACGGCAGTGAAAAAGCAAGGAAAATGAAAAATATTCCTTCTCACGTAAAAACGAACCATTCGCGCGGTTCGTTTTCACTATCGCTTGTTACCCGTTAAGACGAATCCATTCTTTTCTGAGTCGCTCAAGTTTGTTTTTGCTTTGTTCAATCTGTTCTTCATTTTCTTTTTGCATTGCTTCATATAGGGTTGCCAATTCATAATCAACCTCTAGTCTCCAGACAGCTACACGATTGTTTTTCTCTTCCTTAAATCCCTCTTTTACAACTTGCCTCATTGTCTTTCGCCCCTTCCAGAGATCATTTGTTTGTAAAAAAGCATCCCATTTTGCCATTCAACAATGATTACTTCTTATATCGTATGTTTGTTCTATTTACGCGTAACACGATTCTGAAAATTGTGTGTTTACCTACTGGTTTATTACCTCATTTCCCCTTTCTTCAAACGCGCTCAATCTTTTTGACGCTCGTATGAACTGTGATAAAATATGTTTACTAGCATGAAGGAGGAAAACCATGACACAAATTCGTTTTACGGAAGAAGACTTTAACACATTTACAATAGAAGGCTTAGACGCGCGCATGGAGGTATTAAAAGAGACGGTCCGTCCAAAACTTACAGCTCTAGGCGAACATTTCGCCCCAACTTTATCAGCTTTAACCGGAGACGAAATGTTTCCTCATGTGGCCAAGCACGCAAGAAGATCCGTCAATCCTCCTGCTGACAGCTGGGTCGCATTTGCAAACAGCAAAAGAGGCTATAAAAAACTGCCGCATTTTCAGATTGGTTTATGGGAAACCCACGTATTTGTGTGGTTCGCGATTATTTATGAATCCCCTATCAAAGAAGAATACGGCAAATTGCTTGAAGCGAATCAGGAAACCATCACTAAGAATATCCCTGACAGCTTCGTTTGGTCCGCAGATCATACAAAACCTGGCGTACACAAGCAGTCTGAAATGGACAAGGAACAGCTGAAGACGCTGTTTGAGCGGTTGCAGACTGTTAAAAAAGCTGAGCTGTTATGCGGCATCCAGCTTCAAAAAGAAGAAGTGCTGAATATGAATAACCAGGAATTCCTTCAGCGTATCGATGATGCCTTTAAGCAACTTGCTTTTCTGTACCGCTTCACCCAAAAAGTATCACAAGCATAAAAAAGAGCCGGAGTATCCCCGGCTCTTTTTCTTACATCTTAATCTTCGCCTGATCAGATTCCCTTGCCTGTTTGACCGTGCGATAAGGAGAGTATGTACTTTGTTCTTCAAACTCGCCGCATATCTTTTTTTCCTCAGCCTTTCCCGGTACTATTTCCTTGAATCGGCGGTAAGCGTTAAGCAGTTCTTCACGATCTGCACCTTTTTCGTATGCAAGCTCAACCTGCTGAAAAAACGCGATCACATCCACTGCTTCTTCGGTTGTCCAATCTTCATTCATCGGATATTGGTATTCCATTTTATTCACTCCTTATAGATTTGCTTCTCTTAAAAGAAAGCATCTTCATTTGATCATAAATTGTTCTTTACATTCTTTCAAGTTCATAATATAATTCATTTGTTTTACGTCTAAAAAACGGTTGAGAAACTGATTTTAATACACACTATTATGCATAGGTATGATTACAAAGGTGGGAAAACAATTGTCGCAACATGAAACACCCTTATACACAGGACTGAAAAAGCATGCAAGCAGACAGCCTGTACAATTCCACATTCCCGGCCATAAAAAAGGGGCAGGAATGGACCCAGAATTCAGACAATTTATCGGTGAAAACGCGTTAAGCATAGATTTAATCAATATTGAACCATTAGACGACTTGCACGCGCCAAAAGGCATCATTAAACAGGCACAGGATCTGGCGGCCGAAGCATTTGGCGCAGACCACACATTTTTTTCTGTTCAGGGAACAAGCGGCGCCATTATGACAATGGTGATGGCTGTTTGCGGACCTGGAGATAAAATTATTATTCCAAGAAATGTGCATAAATCAATTATGACAGCTATTGTATTTTCCGGAGCAATTCCAATCTTTATTCATCCTGAAATTGACAATGAATTAGGCATCTCCCACGGCATTACACTTGAATCTGCCAAACGGGCGCTTACCGAGCATCCAGATGCAAAAGGGCTTCTCGTCATCAACCCGACATATTTCGGTGTTGCAGCCGACTTAAAAAGCATCGTAGAACTCGCTCATTCGTTTGATGTGCCGGTGCTTGTTGATGAGGCACACGGCGTTCACATTCATTTTCACGATGAATTGCCGCTTTCAGCCATGCAGGCAGGAGCAGATATAGCTGCGACTAGTGTACACAAACTGGGCGGATCACTGACGCAAAGCTCCATTTTAAACATGAGAGAGGGCCTTGTATCCAAGGACAGAGTGCAATCCATTCTGAGCATGCTGACAACAACATCAACTTCTTATTTGCTTCTCGCCTCTCTGGATGTTGCCAGAAAACGCCTTGCGACAGAAGGCCATCAGCTTGCTGAGGAAACACTGAAGCTTGCCAGCCAGACGAGAGACCGCCTCAATCAGATTGAAGGCATTTATTGTGTCGGTTCTGAGATTCTTGTTTCAAAAGCAGCTTACAGCTATGACCCGACAAAATTGATTATCTCTGTTAAAAGTCTTGGACTCACAGGCCATGACGTAGAAAAATGGCTTCGTGAATCCTTTAATATTGAAGTTGAGCTTTCTGATCTTTACAATATTTTGTGTATTTTCACCCCTGGTGACAGCCAAAATGATGCAGACCGGCTTGTAGAGGCTTTAACAGAGATTGCACATCATATGTCAGAAAAAGATGTAACACATCAGCCAACTGAAGTTCTTCTCCCAGGAATTCCTTTATTGGCAATGACTCCACGTGATGCTTTCTACGCAAATACGGAAGTCATCCCTTTAAGAGAAGCAGTCGGACGGATTATCGCTGAATTTGTAATGGTATATCCACCTGGTATTCCAATCTTCATTCCAGGTGAAATAATTACAGAAGACAACATCAGCTACATTTTCAAGAACCTTGACGCAGGTCTCCCTGTTCAAGGACCTGAAGACTCAACTTTAAAGATGATTCGGGTCATTAAAGAACAAAAAGCGATTCAATAAATAAAAAGCATGCGGCTTGAGCCGCATGCTTTTTTACTCTTCATCAACGGGATATTGACATTGTCCGCAACATGTTCCATATAATGTAGTCACTTTCTCATCTTCAAAGTAATGAATGGCTTCGTTGCAATCTTGGCAAACAATCGTACCCATCTCTCATTCCCCATTTCTTTGAAATTTGAAAACGCTTAATTTCTTTTGTTGTTATTATATTAATATGTCACATTTAAAATGTCAACAACAAACTGTATAACACATTTAACTTAAATATCGATATATATAGCGTATTTTCTCATTTTTTCACCTATAATAATTTCTTCATACATCAGCATTAATCGATACATATGGCAAAAAACATGACATGATTCCATTTTTTCTTGAACTTTAATGGAAGAACACAGTAATAAATTCTATATAATACCAGATTGCTATTTTAAATGATGGATATGATATGTAATCTCACTTTAAAAACGGTTTCAATTATATAACAATTAGGTAACAAGGAGCAGATTAAGCTGCCTCTCATGATAAACTAAAGCTAGTTTACTATTGTTTATACAGAGGAGAAGATAGATGCGATATCGCGCGGTATTTCCCATACTGATAATAGTATTTGCTTTATCGGGCTGTACGCTTACCACCATCAATCCAGTGAAAAAAAGCCGGATTGATAACATTCATCATACACAAATCTTGTTTTTTTCTAATGAGAACCAAATTGACCAGGAAGCATCCTATTACGATGCACTGCTTGATTTAGAAAAAGACTATCCCGAGCAAATAGATAAAATGAAGGTCTATGATAACAAAGAGGGCTGGGAAGATGAGATTGAAACCGTCCCTACCCTTATGGTCGTTGATCAGCGTCATGTCGTGGTGAAAATAGAGGGATGTGTGAAAAAGAAAGAAGACATCATTAAACCATTGCAGCATGTGCTGTCAAAATAAAAAAACAGCCCCGCTTTAAGCAAGGGCTGTTTTTGATATTAGCATTATTTTACGATGTGAATCGGACTTCCGATTGCCACTTCAGCTGCTTCCATTGTGATTTCGCCCAATGTTGGGTGAGCGTGAATTGTCATCGCGATATCTTCAGCAGTCATGCCGCCTTCGATCGCTAAGCTTAACTCAGAAATCATATCAGAAGCACTTGCGCCGGCGATTTGCGCACCGATCACAAGACCGTCCTCTTTACGAGTAATTAGCTTCATGAAGCCGTCTGTTTCGTTGAGGGAAAGCGCACGGCCGTTTGCTGCAAATGGGAATTTAGCAGCAACAATGTCAAGACCTTCTTCTTTCGCCTGTGCTTCAGTATAACCAACTGATGCAAGTTCAGGCTCAGAGAAGACAACCGCAGGAATACCAAGGTAATCGATTTCTGCAGGCTCTCCAGCGATAGCTTCTGCTGCGATTTTACCTTCGTAAGATGCTTTGTGAGCAAGCGGCGGTCCTTCGATGATATCACCGATTGCATAAATGTTAGGTACGCTTGTACGGCACTGTTTGTCAGTTTTCACAACACCGCGGTCCGTCATTTCAATACCGACTTGCTCAAGGCCAAGCTCATCAGTGTTTGGACGGCGTCCTACAGTAATCAGTACGTAATCAGCATCAACAGTTTTTTCTTCACCTTTTACTTCAAAAGTAACTGTTACACCGTCCGGTCTTTCTTCAACGCCTTTAGCCATCGCATTTGTATGGATTTCAACATTGCCTTTTTTCTTCAGTCTGCGGGTAACAAGAGAACTCATTTGTTTTTCGAAACCAGGAAGAATTTCATCTCCGCCTTCAAGAATAACGAGCTCAGTGCCAAAGTTAGCATATGCAGTTCCAAGCTCAGTTCCAATGTAGCCGCCGCCGATAACAACGAGCTTTTTAGGAATTTCTTTAAGAGCCAAAGCGCCTGTTGAATTTAGGACACGCTCAGTATATTTGAAGTTTGGCAATTCGATAGGACGAGAACCAGTTGCAATAATTGCGTTTTTGAACGTGTATGTTTGAGCAGAGTTCTCATCCATAACACGAACTGAATTGCTGTCTACAAAGTAAGCTTCACCTTTTACAACATCTACTTTGTTCCCTTTAAGAAGACCTGCAACACCGCCAGTAAGCTTGTTTACAACAGAAGTTTTCCATTCTTGAACTTTTGTGAAATCAACTGATACGTTCTCAGCAGTGATCCCCATGTCGTCAGAATGCTTTGCATTCTCATAACGGTGGCCTGCATTGATCAGCGCTTTTGAAGGGATACATCCAACGTTTAGACAAACGCCTCCAAGAGTTGCTTTTTCAACGACTGTTACTTTTTGTCCAAGCTGTGCAGCGCGGATGGCAGCTACATAGCCACCAGGTCCCGCACCAATCACAAGAGTATCTGTTTCAATAGGGAAATCTCCTACTACCATAACATTACGCCTCCATTAAAATTAATTGTGGATCGTTCAGTAAACGCTTGATGTGATTTAATGCATTTTGCGCAGTTGCTCCGTCGATCATACGGTGGTCGAAGCTGAGAGAAAGAGCTAAGACTGGAGCGGCTACGATTTCGCCATCACGAACAATCGCTTTTTCTGCAATGCGTCCGATACCAAGAATCGCAACTTCTGGATGGTTGATAACCGGAGTGAACCATTGTCCGCCGGCAGAACCGATGTTTGTAATTGTGCAAGATGCGCCTTTCATTTCAGCTGGAGCAAGCTTGCCTTCACGAGCTTTTGTTGCAAGGCCATTAATTTCATCAGAAATTTCAAAGACAGATTTACGATCTGCATTTTTCACAACCGGTACAAGCAAGCCTTTTTCAGTGTCAGCAGCGATACCGATGTTGAAGTAATGTTTTTGGACTACTTCTTCTGTTTTATCGTCAATTGACGTGTTTAAAACAGGGAATTTTTTCAGTGCAGATGTAAGAGCTTTTACAACGTAAGGCAAGTAAGTCAGCTTGATTCCTTGATCAGCAGCAACCTGTTTGAACTGTTTACGATGTGCAACAAGGTTTGTTACGTCCACTTCGTCCATTAACGTTACGTGAGGAGCTGTGTGTTTAGAGTTAACCATCGCTTTCGCAATTGCTTTACGGATACCGCTCATTTTTTCGCGTGTTTCTGGGAATTCGCCTTCTGGAGCTGGTGCAGCAGCCGGTTTAGCAGCTGTTTCTTGTGGTGCAGCTGTTTCTTGCGGCGCAGCTTCTTGCGCTCCTCCGTTTACAAAGCTGTCGATATCTTCTTTTACAACACGTCCGTTATTGCCTGAACCAGTAACTTTACGGATGTCTACGCCTTTTTCACGAGCATATTTACGTACAGAAGGCATAGCGATCACGCGTTTGTTCGGGTCAACTTCGGCTTGATCCTGCTGTCCTGCGCCAGTTGCTTTTGCAGGCTCTTGTGCTTGCTCTTCTTTCGCAACGTCTTGTCCAGCTTCTGCTGTTGACTGAACTTGTGCTTCAGTTTTCGCATCATCTGACTCTTCGCTGCCTTTAAATTGAAGGTCTTCGTAACCAGGTGCATCAAACGTAATGATCGTTTGCCCAACAGTTGCAACCGTTCCCTCTTCAACTTTTAATTCTAATACTTTTCCTTTAACAGGTGAAGGAATTTCTACTACTGCTTTATCATTTTGGACTTCAGCCAGTACATCATCCTCGTTTACCTCATCGTTAGGCTTGACAAACCATTTTACGATTTCGCCTTCGTGGATACCTTCCCCGATATCTGGAAGTTTAAATTCAAATGCCACAGTTCTCGACCTCCTAGTTTGATTAAGCAATTTTAAAGTTTACAACGTAAGCATTGAAAACAGATATATAATAGAGGGAAAACGTTCATCTTCCCTCTCGATTATGCAGTTTGATTAAAATTCAAGTACTTTTCTTGCTGTTTCAAGAACATCTTTATGGTTTGGAAGCCATACGCTCTCCGCTTGAGAGAAAGGAAATACTGTATCAGGCGCAGCCACGCGAAGTACAGGTGCTTCCAAGCTCAAGATCGCACGGTCATTAATTTCTGCTACTACGTTTGCAGCAATACCGGCTTGTTTTTGTGCCTCTTGAACAACAATCGCGCGTCCTGTTTTTTCTACTGATGCAATGATTGTATCAATGTCAAGCGGACTTACAGTACGAAGGTCGACAACTTCAGCAGAAATGCCGTCTTTTTCAAGCTCCTCGGCAGCCTTTAATGATTCATGAACCATTGCGCCGTAAGTGATGATTGAAAGGTCAGTACCTTCACGTTTTACGTCAGCTTTGCCAAGCTCAATTGTGTATTCTTCTTCAGGAACTTCTTGACGGAAAGAACGATAAAGTTTCATGTGCTCTAAGAAAACAACAGGATCATTGTCTCTGATCGCAGCAATTAAAAGTCCTTTGGCATCGTAAGGAGTTGATGGAATAACAACTTTGATACCTGGCTGTTGTGCAACAAGACCTTCTAAGCTATCAGCGTGAAGCTCAGGAGTATGAACACCGCCGCCGAACGGAGAACGAATTGTTACAGGTGAAGTCCAGCGTCCGCCAGAACGGTAACGCATACGAGCCATTTGGCCAGAAACTGAATCCATTACTTCGTAAACAAATCCGAAGAATTGGATTTCCATTACCGGGCGGAAGCCGTTTAAGCCTAAACCAAGGGCAAGACCACCGATACCAGATTCAGCAAGTGGCGTGTCAAACACACGGTCTTCACCGAATTCTTTTTGCAATCCTTCTGTCGCACGGAATACGCCGCCGTTAACACCAACGTCTTCTCCGAAAACTAAGACATTTTCGTCATTTTTCAGTTCTGTGCGTAACGCATCCGTGATTGCTTGAATCATTGTCATTTGCGCCATGGCTTACTTCGACTCCTTCTGTGTATAAATTTCAAATTGCTCCTCAAGGTTGTGAGGCATTTTTTCGTACATGATTTTCATTAAATCAGTTACTTTTTGCTTCGGCTCAGCATCAGCTTTTTTGATCGCTTGTTTAATTTCTTCTTTCGCATCCTCAATTACTTTTGCTTCTTCTTCTTCAGACCATAGGCCTTTGTTTTCAAGGAACGCACGGAAGCGTACAAGCGGATCTTTTTGTTCCCACTCATTCTCGATTTCTTTTGTGCGATATTTAGTCGGATCGTCACCAGCCATTGTGTGCGGGCCGTAACGGAATGTAAGTGTTTCAATAAGCGTCGGGCCTTCGCCGTTGATTGCGCGTTCGCGTGCTTCAGCAGTTGCAGCGTATACAGCAAGCGGATCCATTCCGTCTACTTGTACGCCGACAATACCTGCAGCTACAGCTTTTTGTGCAATTGTTTCAGCCGCAGATTGTTTTTCAACCGGAGTTGAAATCGCATAGCGGTTGTTTTGTACTACGAAGATTGCAGGTGCTTTATAAGCGCCGGCAAAGTTAATTCCTTCGTAGAAGTCCCCTTGTGAAGCCCCGCCGTCACCAGTGTAAGTGATAGCAACAGCTTTCTTACCGCGTTTTTTAAGACCTAGCGCAACACCGGCAGTTTGAATGTATTGAGCACCGATAATGATTTGTGGAGAAAGGGCATTCACATCATCAGGCATTTGGTTTCCTCTGAAATGTCCGCGAGAGAAAAGAAACGCTTGATATAATGGAAGGCCGTGCCAAATTAACTGAGGCACATCACGGTATCCAGGAAGAACAAAGTCTTCTTTTTCAAGCGCGAAATGCGTTGCAATCTGAGAAGCTTCTTGACCCGCAGTAGGAGCGTAGAATCCGAGACGTCCTTGACGGTTTAATGAGATAGAGCGCTGATCAAGCACACGCGTAAATACCATGCGGCGCATTAGCTCTTTTAATTGATCATCTGTTAAATCAGGCATCGCCGCTTCATTCACGACTTCTCCCTTTTCATTTAAAATTTGGAACGTTTCGAACTGCTTCTTAATGGCATCAAATTGCTTTTTACTATCAACGATAGCTTTTTTCGTTTTTGCAGCCATACTAAGTCACCTCTTCCTTTCTTTTAAACAGTCATTAGACGTGCATTCCTTTTATACATACAAACTTAGGGTACCCTAAAGTATTAGCAGTAAGTCGTATATATTTTAGCCGATCCCCAGTTTGCCAAAACCTTTTATGTAGGATAGTTACACTCTGCTTTGAACTGTATTATTTCGAAGTTGTAAAAAACTAATACAACACCGCTTAACATGGATTAGTTTACACCAAATAAAGAAGAGCCGTCAATCGTTTTCATCGCTGATTTTTAATAAATGTATTCGCTTTACATTTTCAATAAAAAAACAGATGCCAGCTGTACCTAAAACTGTACTAGTATACATCACCTTACTGTACTACAATAGAAATGGAAATTTTGAACGAAACTGACGTCTTGTTTATTTAAAAAAAGAGCTGTCCATAGTCAGCTCTTTTTCACGTAATAGCCAGCGGCATCATATAGATCTTCCCGGGCTTTATTATATTTTTCTGTTTGTTCATTAAATTCTCCGCTGTATTGAAGAACCTTTTCATAAGAAGTATTGACTTTATCAATCTGCTTATCCAGATCATCTCGCGCCAAGTCTTTATCTTTCAGCTTCATATACAGCTTTTTATTAAGCTGAAGCGCTTTTTTATATTCCTCATACATCGAGCCATATGATGCATATCTTTTCTTCATATGGCTTACTGCGGCATCGGCCTTTTCTTTTATGTGTTTATCCTTAATTTGATCAGCAGACGTTTTTGCTTCCTCAAACTCCGATTCCGACTTTTTGATACTGTCATTTTCAATCTTCAGATGTGCTTCGCGCTTGCTGACATTTTCTAGCGCTTTGTTAGATAAAGCAACAATTTTTTTATAGTCATCCATGTTGAGCTTCATAACATCATCATAAAGCTTATTTTCTTTTGCCTCTAATTCTTCGAGCGTTCTCTGTTCTTCTAGAAACGGCTTTTCCAATTCCGCAGCTTTTTCTAATGAATGATGAAGTGAATCAACCGGGTCCTGTCCCATGCATCCCGTTAATATCAGTGTCATCACACAAAAAGCTCCGATTTTCATTCCGGGCCGCCGTTTAATTGCGTCTTTCACGTTAAATCCCCCAATCTTGACAGTTTCTACTATAAAATCCATGTGGACGTTTGGCAATAGCTATCCTGGATGGGGCAGCTCTGAAATCAAAAAAATGAAAAATCAGGACAGATGACCATACAACTTTTTTGTTTTTACATAGGTTATAGTAGACGCTATGCCTACTTCTAAAGGCTCTGGCGTAATTAAAAGAGGAGGTTTTGTAATATGTATGGATATGGTTACGGTGGAGGCTGCTGCAGTTATGGTGGTTACGGATATGGCGGTTATAGCCACGGCCGCACCTTTGCGCTAATCGTTGTTTTATTCATTCTGTTAATCATTGTCGGAGCTGCTTATTTAGGCGGAAGCTGTTGCTAATTACACAGGATGAACTTGACCAGCCATAATTGGCTGGTCATTTGTTTCGTTGCACCTTTGTGAAGAAATCCGATATAATTTACATATTAAGCTTTAGGAGTGAAGTTTCTTGATTACTATGGAAAACATCGTACGTGACGGCCACCCAGCCCTCAGAGAGACAGCCGAGCCTGTTGAGCTGCCTCCGACTGATGCAGAAAAACAGCAGCTGGCCGACATGATCGAATTCGTTAAGAACAGCCAAAATCCGGAATTAGCCGAAAAATACAAGCTGCGTCCAGGCGTAGGACTCGCAGCTCCTCAAATTAATATCAAAAAACGAATGATCGCTGTTCATGCGGAAGATGCTTCCGGTAAGTTATACAGCTATGCTTTGTTTAACCCTAAGATCGTCAGCCATTCTGTTGAAAAAAGCTACCTAACAAGCGGCGAGGGCTGTCTGTCTGTTGATGAAGCGATTCCCGGTTTTGTTCCCCGCTATGCTCGCATCAGAGTGAAAGGAACAACCCTTGAAGGTGAAAACATTGACATCCGTTTAAAAGGATTTCCGGCAATTGTGTTTCAGCACGAGATTGATCATCTGAACGGCGTTATGTTCTATGATCATATTGATAAGGAGAATCCTTTCAAAGAACCTGAAGATGCAATTGCGATTGAGCGCTAAAAAGAAAAACGGCTGGCACAGTGCCAGCCGTTTCTTTATTTTAAGAGACCCAGTTCTTTCACAGCGTATGCAATTCCATCCTCGTCTACCGGCTTGGTTACAAAGTCCGCAATTTCTTTCAATTCAGGAACAGCATTTCCCATAGCTACGCCGGTCCCGACATACTCAATCATTTGCAGATCGTTTAATCCGTCGCCGAAAGCATATGTATCGCTGATATCAAACGGTAGACGCTCGATCACTTTTTTGATCCCTTCCGCCTTCGAACCTCCATGCGGCAGAACATCAGTCGAATACTCATGCCAGCGCACTAAATCAAATTCAGGAAAAGCGGCATAAGCTTTTTCTTCTTCATCCTGGCAAAATAATAAAAGCTGAAAAATTTCTTTCCCTTCATAGAAAAGGTCATCAGTTTCTGGATAATCAGTTTTAAGGCTTCCGATTCCCTCCAAAACATGAGGATGATCCGCAACAGTTGCTTTCATCGTGTCCTCAGCCATAAATACGACAGGATGTTTGCCCTTTCCCGCCTGCATTAATAAGCGCCTGATTGCCTCTTCAGGCAGCGGATTTTTATAAATCACTTGATTTTCAAAGACAACATACTGCCCATTGTAGGAAATAAATGAGTGTATGCCCAGCTCCTCCAAAATTGGCTTAACCATAAAAGGAGACCGCCCGCTGGCAATAAATACATGATGCCCTTGACGTTGCAGCTCCGCTACCGTTTTTCTCGTACTTTCCGGTATATTCTTGTCATGATCATATATCGTACCGTCAATATCAAAAAAGATTAATTTTGAATCCATCTAACGTCCCCTTTATCGTCTTGATCTGCAATTCCCACCCTCATCATACAAAAAGATTGCCATTCAGCAAACTATTTCGTTCAAAAATTATGTTAAATTCCATTAATAACCACGAAAAATCTTTTTCAACCTCCGTATACTATTCATATAAAAAACTCTGGACAAATGTTTTTTAAAGGAGGGACTGACACCAATGCTGCGCAAATTAAGAAAGAAACTCAGAAGACAATGGAACGGAATGCTCCGCAAGAAAGCCATTGCCTGACAAGGGATCTTTCACTTTTTGAGAGATCCTTATTTTGCTCAAGGCTTTCCTTATATTCCGTTTTCGAATATAATAGAGTAAGCGAGTCTAACATACGGCATTTAAGGAGAGATTTGGATGATTTATAAGGTATTTTATCAAGAAAAGGCTGACGAAGTACCTGTTCGGGAAAAGACAGATTCACTTTATATTGAAGGCGTATCTGAGCGTGACGTCAGAACAAAGCTGAAAGAGAAGAAATTTAATATTGAGTTTATCACACCTGTTGATGGTGCATATTTAGAATATGAACAACAGAGCGAAAATTTTAAAGTATTGGAGTTATGAGCGGTATGAAATTTGTAAAAAATGATCAGACTGCTGTTTTCGCCCTCGGAGGTTTGGGCGAAATCGGTAAAAATACGTACGCAGTTCAATTTCAGGATGAAATTGTTCTGATTGATGCAGGGATCAAGTTTCCCGAGGATGAACTGCTCGGCATTGACTACGTGATCCCTGATTACACGTATTTAGTCAAAAATGAAGATAAAATTAAAGGGCTTTTTATCACCCACGGGCACGAAGACCATATCGGCGGTATTCCGTACCTGCTCAGACAAGTGAATGTTCCTGTTTACGGCGGTAAACTCGCGATCGGCTTACTTCGGAATAAACTTGAAGAGCATGGATTATTAAGACAGACGAAGCTGAATATTATCGGTGAAGATGATATCGTAAAGTTCCGCAAAACGGCTGTGTCATTCTTCAGAACAACACATAGTATTCCGGATTCTTATGGTATAGTTGTAAAGACGCCGCCAGGAAACATCGTACATACTGGAGATTTCAAATTCGACTTTACTCCAGTCGGAGAGCCAGCAAACTTGACAAAAATGGCCGAAATCGGAAAAGAAGGCGTTCTGTGCCTCCTTTCAGACAGCACAAATAGTGAGAACCCAGAGTTCACTATGTCTGAACGCCGTGTCGGAGAAAGCATTCATGACATTTTCCGCAAGGTAGACGGCCGTATTATCTTCGCTACGTTTGCGTCGAATATCCACCGCTTGCAGCAGGTAATTGAGGCTGCTGTATTAAAAGGAAGAAAAGTTGCCGTATTTGGACGCAGTATGGAATCGGCTATTGAAATCGGACAAACTCTCGGATATATTAACTGTCCTAAAAATACATTTATTGAGCATAACGAAATCAATCGTTTGCCTGCCAATAAAGTAACAATTTTATGTACAGGAAGCCAAGGGGAACCGATGGCGGCATTATCAAGAATTGCAAACGGGACACACCGCCAAATTTCAATTAATCCTGGAGATACAGTCGTATTTTCTTCGTCCCCTATCCCAGGCAACACAATCAGCGTAAGCCGGACGATCAACCAGCTATATCGCGCGGGGGCCGAGGTTATTCACGGACCTCTTAATGATATCCATACATCCGGTCACGGCGGACAGGAAGAACAGAAGCTGATGCTTCGTTTAATCAAACCTAAATTCTTCATGCCGATTCACGGTGAGTACAGAATGCAAAAGATGCATGTCAAACTTGCAACAGATTGTGGCATCCCTGAAGAAAACTGCTTTATCATGGATAATGGTGAAGTATTGGCGCTTAAAGGCGATGAAGCTTCAGTTGCCGGTAAAATCCCGTCCGGTTCAGTATACATTGACGGAAGCGGCATCGGTGATATTGGCAATATTGTGCTTCGCGACCGCAGAATTCTTTCTGAGGAAGGTCTTGTCATTGTGGTTGTCAGCATTGATATGGATGGCTTTAAGATTTCAGCGGGACCTGATTTGATTTCCAGAGGATTTGTGTACATGAGAGAATCTGGCGACTTAATCAATGACGCTCAAGAGCTTATCTCAAACCACCTACAAAAAGTGATGGAACGAAAAACGACTCAATGGTCTGAAATCAAAAATGAGATTACAGACACGCTTGCGCCGTTCTTATATGAAAAAACGAAACGCCGTCCGATGATCCTACCGATCATCATGGAGGTTTAAAAAAAGATGCACTCCAAAGTGAGTGCATCTTTTTTTATTGCAATGCAATATGCTGAAATGATTTTACATCAAATAATCCTGTTGTCGTCATTTTGATGTCAGGAATGACAGGCAAAGCTAAAAACGACAGCGTCAAAAATGGATTAAACCCGCCTGTGAAACCGACTACCGACAATTTATCATGCAGCGTCAGTAAGCTTTGATTCACTTGTTCTGCAGATTGGTCGGATAATAACCCCGCAATCGGCAGCGGAACTGAATGAAGCTCTTCTGCATTTTTAATGACCGTTAACCCTCCGCCAATTTCCTGCAGCTTATTTACTGCAGCCGCAATATCGGCATCATTTGTTCCGACGGCAATAATATTATGGGAATCGTGCGAAATGGTTGTAGCAATCGCTCCGCTCTTTAACCCAAATCCTTTCACAACACCAAGCCCGATTTCTTTTAAGCCAGTATGCCGCTCAACAACTGCAATCTTTAACAAGTCGAGCTCAATGTCAGACTCAAAGTCACGAGCATTAGGAGCCTCGACATGTATCAACCGTGTTTCCAGCTGATTTGGAATAATTTGAATCACATTGATCTCCTGCTTTGAATCAATTGGCATATAAAAATTCTGTTTGTTAAGAGGAGCAGCAAGCTTAACAGAATTAAGCAGTACT
The DNA here is from genome assembly GCF_030519405.1 of Bacillus sp. C28GYM-DRY-1. Lineage (NCBI taxonomy): Bacteria > Bacillati > Bacillota > Bacilli > Caryophanales > Bacillaceae > Bacillus > Bacillus sp. C28GYM-DRY-1. The sequence goes on along the minus strand of NZ_JAUMKF010000022.1, from coordinate 38,988 downwards.
GGTTCTGGTGCCGCCGTTGAAGCGCTATTTTGATACATTACTTTGCTGCCTTCAGCAACAGTCTGTCCTTTGACCATCGTCATTGTGACAGTGACGTTTTCCAGATCAGATACAAAGAGCAAATCAGCGTCAAAACCTGGGGCAATCGCTCCCTTTGTATCTAATCCATAGCATTCCGCTGCGTTAAGGCTTCCTAATTGATAGGCTAAAAACGGGTTTAGTCCAGCTTGAATGGCCATTTTCACCTGATGATTCACACTACCCTCTGACAATAAATCATCTACATGCTTATCATCTGTACAGAAGAAGAAACGGCGCGCGTTCTTTTCATTCACCGCCGGCAGCACATTGAGAGTGTTTTTGGCGACTGACCCTTCACGCATCATCACATACATTCCCCTTCTAATACGATCAAGGGCTTCTTCCTTCGTCGTTACTTCATGATCGTTTAAGACCAATGCGGTTCTATATATGTTAATGAGATCTGTAGATAACCCCGCCAAATGACCGTCTATCCGCTTTCCTGCAATACGGGCATCAAGCAGTTTCTGCACCATATCTTCTTCAGCCTGCTGAACCGACACATAATCCATAACTTCAGCCAGCCCCAATACTTCTCCCTCTTCGTAAAAAGGCTTTAAATCGGCAGCTTTTAGCACTGCGCCTGATCGCTCAAAGCTTGCGGCAGGCACACTGGAGGGGAGCATAAAATGGATATTCAGCGGTGTTTGCCGAGCCTGTTCAATCATGAATGCAATCCCTTTTTCCCCAGACACATTCGCGATTTCATGCGGATCGGTAACAACGGTCGTCACGCCATGTGGCAGTATCGCTTTAGCGAATTCTATTGGTGTAACCATTGATGACTCAATATGTACATGTCCATCAATAAAACCCGGAACAATCATTTGCCCCTCCGCATCAATGATATTTTCGCCTTCATACTCGCCGAGGCCTACAATGACTCCATCTGTAATCGCAATATCTTCATATATCCACTCTTGATTATATACGTCCATGATTTTTCCGTTCTTAATGACGATATCAGCTTTTTGTCTTCGGGCTGAAGCATTCAGCCTATTGACCAGCGCTTCTTTATTCATATAGGCCCCTCCTCTTTTATTATATGGTACAATATGCTATCGGAACGCCTATGCTTAGTCAATAAAATTTTAAGAAATTGACGCTCATTTCTTTAAAGTTGTTATATTCTGATAATAGTAAAAACACCGCCCTTTGGGACGGCTTATTTTACTGCTATTTGGTATGAAGAACTCTTTTTTCGAAACGGGAAATGTCTGTATCTGATCCAATAACGATGAGGATATCTTCTTGATGTATCACTTCCGTCGCAAGAGGTGATACGATGACTTCCTTGCCCCTTTTGATAGCTACGATGTTAATACCGTATTTCGCACGAATATCTAAATCGAGGAGTGTATTTCCCGCCAGGCGGCTGTTAGCCACGATTTCAACAATACTGTGCTCTTCAGACAGCTCCAAATAATCAAGTACGTTGTTGGACACAATGTTATGCGCAATACGTTTTGCCATATCGCGTTCCGGGTGGATGATGTGATCGGCACCGATTTTAGAGAGCACTTTTTCGTGATAATCGTTCTGTGCCTTCACTGTAATGGTATGAACGCCAAGTTCTTTCAGAATGAGAGTTGTTAAAATACTTGCTTGAATATTTTCTCCAATTGCTACAATGACGTGGTCAAAATTTCGCAGACCCAAATTTTTCAGGACAGATTCGTCTGTTGAATCACCGATAACGGCGTGGGATGCGATCTTGGCATACTCGTTGACTTTATCTTCATCGATATCCATCGCCATAACCTCGACGCCTTCTTCGCTTAATGCTTTGCAAATACTGCCACCAAAACGGCCAAGTCCAATTACTGCAAATTCTTTTTTCATAATGGTGCTCCTTTACCTGACTTCATATTGATCAAATTTTATCATATTCTTCTGTAACAGTGTTAATTTCGTTTAACCTTTTGGGAGCGAATTCATATGCCGCTTGAGCTTTTCAGCAAACCCCGGTGACAAATACATCTCCGCTCCGCGTTCAATTTCTATCTGATAGTGCTGAGGCGGGGCAGTTTCCGCTTCTTTTTGGAGGACGAGAAAGGTTAAGCAGTCTGTGTAGCGCCTTCCGTCTGCCTCAACGTCTACAAATGCCGGCCGATACGTGAGAGATTCAACACCTTCCCTTTTGTACAGATAGGAGAGAGCAGAGAAAGGAATACGATATAAAACGCCTTCTGTTGTTCCACCGTCTTCCATCATATCCGCTCTTGACCCGTCTTTCCTTTTTAGGGTGAATCGGGTTGTGTACCCTTTTAAAACAGCTCTCCCCACTGGATCTTGAAAATAGTGATCGACTCCTGACTTCTGAAAGCGGACATTGTCCATGCAGGACCCATAGGCAAAATAATAAACAGGATTTTTCGATTTGCTGATCATCTGATGTTCTTTCCAGTCGCCGCTGTTTATTATCGGAAAGCCGGCACACTCATCTTTGTTCATAAAATAAACAAGCGCTTTTTTGATCCCGGCATCCGTTTCTACATGCACTGTTTGTTTATCATAGCCTTGATAAAATTGATCGAGCTTATGTATACATAATTCGTCTGCTTCATATACCTCGCCGCATATATAGCCCTCATTTTCAAAAACGGCTGCGGGTCCCTCTTTTGCAGCGAACAGACATCCCTTCGTCCTGGCCTGCTCATTGATACATGCCGATTGAGCAAGCAGGTGATGACTTTCTTCATGTTTTCTTAATGTCCCGTATACAAACAGAAGCGAGTTCATCTTCATGTTCCCCCTCTCAGGTGTCTGATGTTAAAGGCAAAACAACTTGAAAGACGCTGCCTTTTCCAGGTTCACTTTCGATTTTCAATTCCCCGTCATGTTCTTTCAAAATTCTCAAACAAATGGCAAGTCCGAGTCCGGTGCCCTTTTCTTTTGTTGAATAAAAAGGTTTGCCAATTTGTTTAAGCTTTTCCTGCGGCATGCCGTTCCCTTCATCTTTAACGCTTATCACTGCATGAGAGGCTGTTTTAGCAGTCGAAATGGTTACGACACCGCCTTTTGGCATTGCCTCAATTCCATTTTTTATGATATTGATAAACACCTGCTTCAGCTGATTTTCGTCTCCGTTAATGATACAGCCATCTGTCTCTTTGAAATCTTTTTCTATGACAATATTGGACAGAATAGCATTGGTATCAAGCAATGTCGTGACTTGTTTCAGTATCTCGTTAAGCTGATGCATTTTAAATGTGACCGCCTGCGGTTTTGCAAGCAGCAACAGCTCGCTGAGCACCAAATCAATTCTTTTAATCTCTGAAAAGATGATGTCAAAATAGCCTTTTCTTTCCGGATATTGTGTTTTCATAATCTGAAGGAAACCGCTGACAGATGTTAAAGGGTTTCTGACCTCGTGTGCAATACCAGCAGCAAGCTCACTCGTAATTGACAGTTTTTGAGATTCTCTCGCCAGCCGTTCATTAATCTCAATGAGCTCATCTTCAGCCTCTTTCCGCTCAGTAATATCTGACATTGTACCCAGGCTGCCTGTAAATTGGTCATCTCGGTCGTAGTAAAGTTTATAATGAACTTCTCCCCAAAAAATCGTGCCGCTCTTTTTCACGTATTTTGCCGTAAACATGCCAGAAGACGCTCTGTTTTGAATTTGGCTGTTAATGTGGTCGGCTACGTGCTTTTCTTTTATGAAGTAATCATTATACATCGTTCCCATACATTCACTGATTGAAAAGCCGGTTATGGATGCCCACGCTTGGTTTAAATATGTAATTTCGCCTTTTGCATTCGTTTGAAATACGATTTCTTGCAGATTATCCATGATGCGGTTTTTTTCTTCAGAAAGCTGTTTATACTTCCATTCATTATCCTTCATTTTCTTAATCAGCTGCTGTTTCTCATCGACGTAATAAGCCAGCATCCAAACACTTACTATCGTGACTGCAGTATACACAATATCAACAGGCCAATTAATCGGATTTTTGCCTATAATATAAAATAAATAATCCCAAAACATAATAAATATCATTGCCAAAATGATGGAAATGATACGAGCTTGATATTTTCTCATATGACCACCTGCCGCTTGTGTTTCTCTACTTATTGTACCATTATTCGACAAAATAATTGAGTAAAATATGTAAAGTATCCCAAATCATTCATTACCTAATATTCATGATGTCATATTTTAGGCGGCTGTAATCAGAAATTGGCACGAAAAAAAGACGGAGATTCTATCGCTCCGCCTTTTTCATAACATGATATTATTCTTTTAAAGCGGCTTGAATTTCTTCGAGTAGCAGCTGTGCACCTTCAGGACTTAACGTAATTTTACCGTTGCCGTATTCTTTATTTTCTGAAGTGATTTCTCCGGTCATTAAACAGACGCCCTGAGGCTTGTACTTTTTCAAGATAATTTTATCTCCGTCAACAAAAAACTCAATGCTGTCTTTTATAGCAATATCAAGTGCCCTTCTTAATTCTATCGGCATGACAATACGACCTAATTCATCTACTTTTCTTACAACACCTATTGATTTCATAAAAACCCTTCTTCCTTTAAATGTGTCTTTTCTCATGTAATGTTTAAGGATGTACCTCAATATATCGTAGACGTACGAAACTTAGAAAAAGTTTCCCGCTGTCTATAAAGTATTACAAGATATTCTTTCCATAAAACCGAAAAATGTATTACTTCTGTTACACAGTTCCGCATTTTTTTACAAAAACATTTCTTTACCGACGCACACCCCCAAAAATCGCTTCATTTCTTAGAAACTTTAAATGTAGAATCATATAAAATCAGGATAAAGATTGGGTGAAAACATGTTTCAATCAACTGAAATTGGGATTGACTTAGGAACAGCTAATATACTTGTTTACAGCAAAAATAAAGGGATTATCTTAAATGAACCATCTGTTGTCGCAGTGGATACAACAACAAAAGCAGTTCTTGCAATCGGGGCTGACGCGAAAAACATGATCGGTAAAACACCGGGAAAAATTGTCGCTGTCAGACCGATGAAAGATGGCGTTATCGCAGACTATGATATGACAACCGACCTGCTAAAACACATTATGAAGAAAGCCGCAAAAAGCATCGGCATGTCTTTCAGAAAACCGAACGTAGTCGTTTGCACACCTTCAGGCTCAACAGCAGTAGAACGCCGGGCCATCAGTGATGCGGTGAAAAATTGCGGCGCTAAAAACGTCCATTTAATTGAAGAGCCAGTAGCAGCCGCGATCGGGGCGGATTTACCGGTCGATGAGCCGGTTGCCAATGTGGTAGTGGATATTGGCGGAGGGACGACAGAGGTCGCCATCATTTCCTTCGGCGGCGTTGTTTCCTGCCACTCTATCAGAATAGGCGGAGACCAGCTTGATGAGGATATCGTTTCTTTCGTCCGGAAAAAATACAATTTACTGATTGGCGAACGCACAGCTGAGCAGGTGAAAATGGAAATTGGCCATGCCTTGATTGAGCATGTTCCTGAAGCAATAGAAATTCGGGGACGCGACCTCGTGACAGGCCTTCCAAAAACCATTATGCTTCAATCTAATGAAATTCAAGATGCAATGCGTGAATCTCTCCTCCATATACTCGAAGCTATCAGAGCTACACTTGAGGACTGCCCCCCTGAATTGAGCGGAGATATTGTTGACCGCGGCGTTATTTTAACAGGCGGCGGCGCGCTCCTTAACGGGATTAAAGAATGGCTCACAGAGGAGATTGTCGTGCCTGTACACGTGGCGCAAAACCCGCTTGAATGTGTGGCAATCGGCACCGGCCGTTCTTTAGAAGTGATTGATAAGCTTCAAAAGGCGGTTAAATAGTCTTTTCCTGAAAAAATCTTACATACAGTAAATTTCTTGCTTCTTTTTTCCTTACTCCCTTCATATTGTGGGGAATGGAGAAACGTTAAGGAGGAAACAGATGCTAAGAGATTTAGGAAGAAGAGTAGCGATCGCAGCCATTTTAAGCGGAATTATACTTGGGGGCATGAGCATTTCTTTAGCAAATATGCCCCATTCGCCTGCAGGCGGCAATGTAAAACTGAATCATCCGTAATATCGAAAAACCCAAGACATGTTGTTTTGGGTTTTTCACTTTGGCCTCCTTTCTTTCCTAAATAGGATCATATTTGATATGATGAGAAGAAAGTTTAAGGAGGAATGACTCATGGATTCATTTTCACAGAAATTAAATACATATGCGCAACTGGCTGTAGAGGTCGGCGTAAACGTCCAAAAAGGCCAGTATGTAGTTGTAAATGCTTCAACAAACGTACGGGATTTTGTCCGCTTAATTGTGAAACATGCATATGAAAAAGGTGCAAAAAATGTCACGGTGAATTGGCAGGATGACGAAGTCTCCAAATTAAAATATGAACTCGCGCCGTTTGAAGCTTTTGAAGAATACCCTGAATGGGAAGCAAAAGGCAGAGAAGAGCTCGCTAAAAAGGGAGCCGCTTTCATCTCTGTTGTGTCGTCAAACCCAGACTTGCTAAAAGGTGTAGATTCTAAACGGATTGCTGCCTTCCAAAAAGCAGAAGGCAAAGCATTACATACATACAGACAATATATTCAATCAGACAAAGTCAGCTGGACTGTCGTAGGTGCGGCGTCAGCGGGCTGGGCTCAAAAAGTCTTTCCTGGCAAATCAGAGGAGGAAGCTATTCAGCTTCTGTGGGAAGAAATTTTTAAAGCGACGCGTGTAAACGAAGACAACCCTGTTCAAGCGTGGATGAATCATGATCAAAATCTTCATGAAAAAGTTGACCATTTGAACGAGAGACATTACGCTGCTCTACATTATCAAGCAGAAGGAACTGATTTAACAATTAAGCTTCCTAGGAAACATGTTTGGGCAGGTGCTGGGAGCGTGAGTGAGAGCGGCCATGAGTTTATGGCCAATATGCCGACAGAAGAAGTATTTACGCTTCCGCAAAAGGACGGGGTCGACGGAGTGGTATCTAGCACAAAACCGTTAAGCTACAGCGGAAATATTATTGAAAACTTCACCCTCACGTTTAAAAATGGCCGTATAATTGATATTAAAGCCGAAAAAGGTGAGGACATTTTAAAAGAACTGGTGGAAACAGATGAGGGTTCTCACTATTTAGGTGAAGTGGCGCTTGTTCCTTACGATTCACCTATATCACAATCAAATATTCTTTTCTATAACACATTGTTTGATGAAAACGCATCAAATCATTTGGCGATCGGAAGTGCATATGCCTTTAACATTGAAGGCGGAAAACAGATGTCTCGTGAGGAGCTTGTTAAAGAGGGTTTAAATGAAAGCATTACACACGTGGACTTTATGATTGGTTCTAAGGATATGAATATTGACGGAATTACGTCAGACGGAAAAAGAGAGCCTATCTTCAGAAACGGAAATTGGGCTTTTTAAAACAAAAGGAGGCTTTTCGCCTCCTATTTATTTTTCTGCTTCATACATTTGCAGATTGGCATAAACCGTTTCTAATATAGGTGCTGCAAGAGATAAACGCTTTGCTTTTTCAAGCAAAAAGCCATGCAGGTGGTCGCCTTCAGTCATTTGTCCGTTTTCCATATCACGAAGCATGGAGGATTTCATATGATAAGACATCCTTGTCATCGTACGGAAGCTCTCTTCTTCAAGATCCGAATTTGCAGGAACGCCTTCTTTTCGAAGAATAGCACCAATTTCCCCAATAAGAGTTTGGGCCGTGTGACGTCCGCCTTCTGTCTCGAGGATCGGGCCAAGCGGTCTTTGAAATAACGTTGTGATCCCCGCCTGCGCCGCAATAAACAGATACTTTTTCCAAATATCCTTCTCGATATTTCCGCTGATGATGACCTCTGCCTTCACGCCTGAAAATGCCTCTTCAAGCGCTGTTATTCGTTCCGTTCGCTCTCCGTTCCATTCGCCGAATACAAAACGATGCGAGGCGCTCGTATGATGAATTTCTCCCTTGTTGTCTAAGGCGCTTTCTATAAAGCATAGACCGCCCAGCACCTGTTTTTTTGAAAATGCCGTGAACAGCTGCTCGTAATGGCGGTACCCATTTAAGAAAGGGATAATGACAGATTCGCGGTCGATAAACGGTTTGACATCGTCTATCACCTGATCAAGCGAATATGCTTTAGAAGCGATGATCACGACGTCAAAATGTCCTGTTTCTCCGGCACTGATTAAGGCGGGCTGAAATGATACATCCCCTTTTTCACTATGGATGACAAGCCCGGTTTCTTTTAACTGTTCAGCTCTTTTATGGCGTACGAGAAATGTCACATCATTGCCCTTCTCTGCAAGCCGGCCGCCTATATATCCGCCTACTCCTCCTGCTCCGACAACTAAAAATTTCATGCTGTGATCCCCTTTCAACTCTATGTATCAAAAAGAAGCAGAGGAATCTCTGCTTCTTTTATTACGCGTATAGTTCAGCCAGTTTTTTCTGCACATCAGCATTTTCAAGGAACTCATCATAGCTCATTTGCTTATCGACGATGCCGTTAGGTGTAATTTCTATAATTCTGTTGGCAATTGTCTGTACAAACTGATGGTCATGGGATGTGAACAGCATAGCGCCTTTAAAGCTGATTAAGCCGTTATTGAGCGCTGTAATGGATTCTAAGTCTAAATGGTTGGTCGGCTCATCTAAAATTAAAATATTGGCGCCAGAAAGCATCGCTTTCGACAGCATACAGCGAACCTTTTCTCCCCCGGATAGTACATTTGCTTTTTTGTGGACTTCTTCTCCAGAGAACAGCATGCGACCTAAGAATCCGCGCAAAAAGCTCTCACTTTGGTCATGAGGAGAATATTGGCGAAGCCAGTCTACAAGATTCAGATCACTGCCTTCGAAATATTCGCTGTTGTCTTTTGGAAAATACGCTTGAGATGTCGTAACACCCCATTTAAACGTTCCGCTGTCAGCTTCCATTTCCCCGGAAATGATTTTAAACAGCGTAGTAATAGCCATTTCGTTGCGGCCAGTAAAAGCAATTTTATCTTCTCTATTCATAATAAAGCTGACATTGTCGAGCACCTTTACACCATCGATTGTTTTCGTTAAGCCTTCCACCCGAAGAACATCATTTCCGATTTCCCTTTCCGGCGTAAAGTTAACGTAAGGATAGCGCCGTGAAGATGGTTTAATATCATCCAGCGTAATTTTTTCGAGAAGTTTCTTTCTTGATGTAGCTTGCTTAGATTTAGACGCATTGGCGCTGAATCTAGCGACAAACTCTTGAAGCTGTTTAATTTGTTCTTCTTTTTTCTTGTTCGCTTCTTGAGAAAGCTTTAATGCCAACTGGCTTGATTCATACCAGAAATCATAGTTTCCGACATAGATTTGGATCTTGTTAAAATCAAGGTCAGCAATGTGTGTACACACTTTATTTAAGAAGTGACGGTCATGGGATACAACAATAACAGTGTTTTCAAAGTTAATCAGAAACTCTTCCAGCCACTGAATCGCCTGAAGGTCCAAGTGGTTCGTCGGCTCATCAAGCAGCAGAACATCCGGCTTGCCGAATAATGCCTGTGCCAAGAGCACTTTTACTTTCTCTGAACCGCCAAGGTCTTCCATCTTCTTCGTATGAAGATCTTCTGAAATACCAAGGCCTTTTAAAAGGATCGCAGCTTCACTTTCCGCTTCCCATCCGTTCAGCTCAGCAAATTCACCTTCGAGCTCAGCAGCACGAATTCCATCCTCATCTGAGAAATCTGGCTTCATGTAAATGGCATCTTTCTCCTGCATGACTTCATACAGGCGTTTGTGGCCCATGATAACCACTTTCAGCACTTCATACTCTTCGTACTCGAAATGGTTCTGCTTCAAGATGGCAAGACGCTCGCCAGGACTCATATGAACATCGCCTGTCTGAGGCTCGATTTCGCCTGAGAGCACTTTCAGAAACGTTGATTTACCAGCACCATTTGCACCAATTAACCCATAGCAGTTGCCTGGGGTAAATTTAATATTAACCTCTTCAAATAACTTGCGATCCGCAAACCGCAAGCTTACATTATTTACAGCAATCATTTATTATCCTCCATCATGTCTATCATCAATAAAAGTATACCATGAATGCAGGGCAAGAGAAATGATTCCCTGATAAAACAAGAGAGAAAACACTTATACACCCAAACCGGCCAGCTATGTTACAATGAAACAGAGAGAATGCATCCGGCTGGAAAATTACACACTCTCATGGAGGAACACGTTGAGGCTTTTAACACTTATTGAATACTGTTTATTGATCTTTTTTACGGGCTTTTACCTTGCTGTAACTGGCTTTACCGCCAAAGATATCGGCTTATATATTGGAATAGCCCTGATATACATATTTTCGCACATTTTTGCTAAACGACTTTTAGAAAAGCGCGGAAAAGAGAACAAACAGGTTCACCTTTTCTTCAGTGTACTGGCCATTATCGGTTCAGTGTTCATTACTGTATTATGCATTGCATTGGTCGCTTCTTTTTCAAATTAAAAAACGCCTGCTGTCCAAAGGCCAGCAAGGCGTTTTTATTTTGTTTTACGCATTTCGTTAAACGGGAAAAAGACAAACTTCGATGTGCCGACAATCCGGTCTTCCGCAATCAGTCCCAGCCCATTTCGACTGTCCATTGAATTCAGCCGGTTATCTCCCATGACAAAATATTTGCCTTTCGGAACCTTAACCGGTCCAAAGTCACCTGTCAGACTGACTCCAAGTTTTTCTGCTTCCTTTTTGTTTTTAGACAAGTAGGGCTCGGCTACTTTTTTTCCGTTTATATAAAGCGTGTCATCCTTCATTTGAACGGTTTCTCCAGGCTTTCCAATCAATCTTTTTACGTAATGGATTTTTGAAGTGTCACCATTGATAATGACGATATCTCCGCGCTTTAGCTCACCGATATAGTTGACTGTCTTATTCACAAACAGCCTTTCACCATCATGTAATGTGGGATACATAGATGAACCATCAACTAAATAAGGTTCAAACAAAAAGTGACGGATCAGGAGAGCCAGCAGAACCGCGATGACAATCGCTTTTCCCCATTCCAAGTACGTATTGGTTTTTTTCTTCGCCGTTTTTTCAATTTTCGTGTTTTTTTCCTCGGTCAAAGTGTTTCCTCCTAGACGATTGCTATATCAGTTGTTTCCCTTCTTTTACTTTATCATAAAAGATAATAAAATACATAACTTAACCGCGTTCCAGTAAGCAGGATAAAGAAAAAGCGTCCTTTAGAATCAGGACGCTTTTTTTCTTATTTCTCTGTTACAGGTTTTTTAATGATACCGAGGATAATGGCCATCACGACAGCACCAATCACGATACTTAATAGATAAAGCAACGGATGGTTAGTGATGAAGGCTACGAACACCCCTCCGTGAGGTGCCGGAAGCGTTACACGGAAGAATTCAGTTAATCCGCCGGCAACAGCTGCACCAACGACAGCAGCTGGGATGACGCGAAGCGGATCAGCCGCAGCAAACGGGATCGCTCCCTCTGTTACGAATGCAGCACCCATGAAGTAGCATGTAATACCTGCTTCACGGTCACGCTGAGAGAACTTGTTTCGGAAAATTGTTGTTGCAAGTGCGATACCAAGCGGAGGAACCATACCGCCGGCCATAATCGCTGCATGAGGTGCATAGTTGCCTGCATCGATCATCGCGATACCGAAGGTAAAGGCTGCTTTATTAAGCGGACCGCCCATATCGATCGCCATCATACCGCCCAAAATAATACCCATTAATACAAGGTTGCCAGTACCAAGGCTTTCAAGCCAGCTTGTTAAGAAATCCATAAATGCTGCTACCGGTGTATTCACAACAAAACGCATAATAATACCAGTTAAGAAAATACCAAGCAGCGGATAAATTAGTACAGGTTTCAGCCCGTCAAGTGACTGCGGAATAAAGACGAATGCTTTTTTCAAAAGAACAACGATATAACCAGCCAGGAATCCGGCAATTAATCCGCCTAAGAATCCAGCATTTGCTTGAGTAGCCATAAAACCGCCGACCATACCAGGCGCAAAACCAGGACGGTCTGCAATACTCATTGCGATGAATCCGGCAAGAACAGCCACAATTAATCCTAATGCATTGTCACCGCCGATAAACTTAAGAGCTGCAGCAAACGTGTTGTAAGTAGGATCATCCGGATTGGAAGAATTTATACCCCAGAAGAATGAAATCGCAACGAGGATACCGCCGCCGACTACGAACGGAAGCATGTTGCTGACACCGCTCATCAGATGCTTATAAAACGCGCTTCCGATGCTGCCGCCAGATTTCCCACTCGCTCCATCTTCATCGTTTGAAGCTGAAGAACCGCCGCCGCTGCCTTGATAAATCGGCGCATCTTGGTTCATCGCTTTTTCGATAAGCTCTTGCGGGCGTCTTATACCTGCTGTAACAGGTACTTGAAGCACGCGCTTGCCTTTAAAGCGCTCCATTTCAACCTGCTTGTCCGCTGCGACAATGATTGCAGGTGCATCTTCAATTTCTTGAGCAGTCAGCTTGTGCTTAATACCGCTAGAACCATTTGTTTCGACCTTAATGTCCACACCAAGCTCTTTCGCTTTTTCTTTAAGGGCGTCCGCAGCCATGAATGTGTGTGCAATACCTGTTGGACATGCAGTCACCGCAAGGATTTTTCCTTTTCCGGCAGGTGCTGGTGCCGCTTCTTCTTCCTCCTCTTCGTCATCATCTTTATCGTGCTGGTTAATGATGTCGATGATGGCGTCTTCAGACTCAGCTTCAAGGAGCTGCTTGCGGATTTCTTCACGCATTAACAGCGTTGAAAGTCTTGACAGTGCTTCAAGGTGAGTGTTGTTTGCGCCTTCAGTCGCCGCAATCATAAACACCAGGTGAGCCGGCTGGCCGTCTAATGATTCATAATCGACACCGTCTTTTGAACGTCCGAACGCGATCGCCGGGTTGATAACGCTTGCCGTTTTTGCATGCGGGATAGCGATCCCTTCACCAATACCCGTTGAGCTTTGGCTCTCACGATTTAAAATGGCTTCTTTGTAGGCTTGTCTGTCATTTAACTTTCCAGCCTTATCAAGAACAGTGACCATTTCATCAATAACATTTTCTTTTTCTTTGCTCTCAATATTAAGCTTTATCGTATGCTTCGTTAAAAGCTCAGTTATTTTCACTTTTGTTTCCTCCTCTATAAACGTGTGACCTTAACTTCAGGAAGAAGCTGCTGGACAAATTCTTCTGTTCCTAGTTCTTCAGAGAACGCGGTGGCACTGCCTGATGTCACTCCTAAGCGGAATGCCTCTTCAAGCGGCAGCTGTTTGGAAATACCGGCAAGGAATCCTGCAACGACGGAATCTCCCGCTCCGACTGAGTTTACCAATTTCCCCTTTGGCACGTTAGCAAAATAAACAGCTCCGTTCGTAAACAGAAGCGCTCCGTCTCCTGCCATGGATACGATTACATGCTCAGCGCCTTGTTCTACAAGCTTTTTCCCATAAGGAACAGCTTCTTCAACAGATGTAATTGTTGTGCCGAACATTTCTCCAAGCTCATGATGATTTGGTTTCATCAAAAACGGTTTCATTTCTGTCGCTTTCAAAAGCGCCTCGCCTGAGATATCCAGAACAACTCGCGCGTTCTGCTGTTTGCAGGCCTCTGCGATTTTTTCATAAGTATCATGAGGCAGTGAAGATGGAATGCTTCCTGCAAGGACGACGATATCTCCCTCTTGCAGAGATTGGAACTGTTCTAAAAAGGCTTTGAAATCTTCATCTGAAATTGTTGGTCCCTGCCCGTTAATTTCAGTTTCTTCACCAGTTTTCAGCTTTACATTGATACGGGTATCTTCTTTCACTTCAGAAAAAGCTGTTTCCAGGTTTTCTTCCCGTAAAAATGTTTTGATATATTCTCCGGTAAATCCGCCGACGAATCCGAGTGCTTTAGACGGTACATGGTGTCTTTTCAGCAGTCTCGATACGTTGATGCCTTTGCCCCCTGGATACTTTGTATCGTATACAGAACGGTTCAGGCCTCCTACAGTAAAATCTTCAACGTGAACAATATAATCGACAGATGGATTAAGTGTTACAGTGTAAATCATGGTTTCACTACCTTTACGACAGTTTTTTCTTGGTAATTATCGAATGTAAGCTCTTCAGCGTCAGTCGTAATGATTGTTGCGTCGCCTATTCCGGCGAATGCCGAAAATGAAATTTCCCCGAATTTCGAAGGGTCTGCTAAGACGTAAGCGTGTTTTGCCTGTTTGACAGCTTTCTGTTTTAAAAGAGCCTCATCAGGATCCGGCGTTGTGAAGCCAGCCTCTGCATGGACACCGTTTGTCCCCAGAAAACTCTTATCAAATCTGTACTGATTCATGGCAATCAGCGAAGCGCCTCCAATGACCGCGCCCGTTCTGTGCTTTACGTATCCTCCAAGCAGATAAAAAGAAATTTCTTTCCTTATTAATGCTTCGATATGCATCACCCCGTTTGTGACAACGACAATATCTTTGCTTTTATCCATAAAATCAATCATGTGCAACGTCGTCGTGCCTGCATCAAGGTAAATGCAGTCCCCTTCTTCTAAAAGTGAAGCAGCTTTTTCAGCAATCTTCAATTTGTTGTGAAGGTTTTTGGATGATTTTTCAAGCATATCGGGTTCAAGTCTGATATCGGAAAGCTTGGCCGCTCCCCCATGAACACGCTTTAAAAAACCGCGTTCTTCAAGTGTTGATAAATCTCTTCTAATTGTTGATTCAGAAGCATTTGTCAGATTTATGAGCTCTTGAATTTTTACCACATCATACTTTTCTATTTGATCAATAATCAATTGATGCCGTTCAGGAGTTAACATGCTTCACCTCCTAATGAAAACGTATTCATTTTGAATACAATTTCATTGTAAACGCTCTTTTCAGTTTCGGCAACTAAAATCATTCAAATTCATTCAATAACTATCAAATTCTTTCACGTTTCTCCATATTAACGTATGTCTATAGGGTTTGTAAACTGTAAATTCGACAAAAATAAGGACAATTGTACGACATTTTCTTCTTATTTTAATGAATAAAGTCTTTTATATTCATAGTAGAAATCATGAAACATAAAAAAACCTCATGCATGTTGCATGAGGTTACTCGTAACGCAGCGCTTCAATCGGATCAAGCTTTGCGGCTTTATTTGCAGGAAGCATGCCGAAAATAACACCAATGAGCATACTGAACAGCACGCCCCCGCATACAACCTGCCAGGATATGAGTGACGGCCAGCCCGCAATAGCTGAAACAAGCGATGCCCCTCCGTATCCAATTCCAATCCCAATCAGACCGCCAATCAGCGTTAATACGACTGATTCAATTAAAAACTGAGTCAGAATCTGTCCCCTCGCCGCACCGAGTGATTTTCTGATTCCGATTTCCCGCGTTCGTTCCGTAACTGATACGAGCATAATATTCATGACACCGATTCCGCCGACCAAAAGAGAGATGCCTGCAATTGAGCCGATAATCGTCGTCATAATCGCCGTTACTTTGCCAATCCCGGCAGCGATCTCTTCTATATTCATCACTTGGTACGAATCCTCTGTGCCATGATTGTCATTTACCAGCTGTACCGCTTCTTTTCCAGCTGATTTTATGTCGTCTGCTGATTCGACTTGAAGTGATACGTTACTGAAATTACTTGTGCCAAAAGAGGCTTTCATCATATTAAATGGCACATACATTTCACTTAAACCGAAAGAAAGCAAGCCTGTTTCTTTTTTCAGCACGCCGATAATTTCAACAGGCTGGCCGTTGATCCAGACTACTTCACCGAGAGGGGAGGTTTTATCAAACAGCTCCTCAGCCATCTTTTGAGAGATGACTCCGGCTCTTTTTCCCGCGAGAAAATCATTGTCGGTAAAGGTTCGGCCGCTTTCAATTTCTAGAGAATTAACATTCATGTATCCATCGTTGATGCCGTTAACCGTAACATCTGTTTCTTCCTCGTGATAACGCGCTGTCATACTTTCATAAGTGGATGCAACGACTTGTTTGATGCCCTCTATCTCTTTTAAACCTTTAATATCGTTTTCTGTAAATGTAGATTCTGCTAAGGCGTTCGGATTGCTTGCAAGTTCCTCATCGCTTGGCATATAGTACAGCTCCACGGTATTTCCCGGTCCGCTGATCGACTGCTTCAGCATTTGCTCGCCGCCCTGTCCTACTGCTACAACAACAATGACAGAGCCTACGCCAATGATAATGCCGAGCATTGTTAAGATCGATCGCATTTTATGGGCAAGGACAGAGCTTAGAGCCATTCTGATATTTTCTAAGAGGCTCATTCTCCCACACTCCTTTGTCCGGAGCTGGCAGGGACAATGTTTCCGTCACGCACCATGACGATCCGATTCGTGCAATCTGCAACTTCCGGCTCGTGAGTAACAAGAACGATTGTCGTTCCCTCGGCATTTAATGCCGTAAATTGATCCATAATTGCCGCGCTTGTTTTCGTATCCAGCGCGCCGGTCGGTTCATCAGCTAAAATCAATTTTGGCTCATTCACGATCGCCCTCGCAATGGCCACCCGCTGCTTCTGTCCGCCCGACAGCTCATTAGGCATGTGGAGCATTCGATCAGCTAACCCGACCTTTTCCAACGCTCTCTCAGCCCGCTCTTGCCGTTCTTTCTTGCCTATACCGGAATAAATCATCGGCAGCTCAACATTTTTTTTTGCGTTCAGCCGCGGAAGAAGCTGAAATTGCTGAAATACAAAACCGATAGACCGGTTACGGACGGCCGCCAATTCTTTATCTTTATATGAAGAAATATCTTCGCCGTCTAATTTATAAGTACCGGAAGTCGGCCGGTCAAGACATCCGATAATATTCATGATCGTCGATTTCCCTGATCCTGACGGCCCCATAATCGAGACATATTCCCCTTGATGAATGTCCAAATCAATAGAATGGAGAACATCAAACGTTTCCCTGCCGATCTGGTAGCTTTTTCGCACGTTAGAAAGCTGAATCATTTATGCTTTCACTTCCGTTCCATCGGTCACCTGATCAGAAGGATTCAAAATGACTTGATCATCCTGAGAAATTCCCTCTTTAATTTCTGTCAGATCATCTGTTACTTCACCGATTTTGACATCAACTCGTTTTGCTTTTCCGTCTTTTACTGTATACACATAATATTGATCATCTTCTTTTTTGACTGCCTTTGAAGGAAGCGTATTTGCTTTCCGCTTATCTGTTTCAATATTCATGATGAATTTAAACCCTGGCTTTCCTTCTGGAAGATTCCCTTTTATTTTCACTTGAAGCGGGTACTGGACCGCTTGATCTGTTCCTTGTGCGGCAGTGCTTTCCTGCTGATCCGGAACAAGGCCGACTGCGGAAACTGTGCCTTTCCATGTTTTATCCTGAATAACATCTGAAGTGAGTGTGACCTTCTGGCCTTTTTTGACTTTCAGTGTATCGTATTCAGACAATTTTCCTGAGACGACTAAATCTTTCGGGTTGCCGATATGTATGACAGGCTCTTGAATATCTGACTTTTTTGATGCCGCATCTTGGTTGACAGAAATAACGGTGCCTTCGATTTCGCTTTTCACTTGAAGATCTGACACCCGATTGGCAAGTGACTGCCGCTGAAGCTCGGTTTGTTTTAATTCGATCTCAGCGGTTTTTTCCTGCATTTGAAGCTCCGTCCGCTCAGATTCAATTTGTTTTTCTGCTTCTTTCTGTCCAACCTGTTTTTTCAGTTCTTTTTCTTTGCTGTCTAAGGCTTTTACCTTTTCTTGAATTTGGTCAATTTGGAGCTGGTTCGATTCAGCCGTTAACTGGTTCTGTTCTTTTTCAAGGCTCAGCTGCTCATTTGTATAAGTGATCAAAGGCGTGCCCTTTTTAACTTTATCGCCTTCCTTCACTTTGATGTCTTCTAATGTCCCTTTATCCGCTTCATAAAACACATACTGTTCATTTGAAAATTTAAGTGTGCCGGGAACCATAACCGTTGACGAAATTTCTGTTTCTTCAAGGCCTCCCGTCTGTATCTTCTGGCCGGCACTGCCGCTTGTCGGAGCGGCAGACCGGTATATATTGATTCCAATAAAAAGCGCGACTAAAACAGCGATTCCAATCCCGATCCAGACTTTTTTCATGAGTTTATGCACCCGCCAAAGAATTGATTAAACCTGCAAAAAACGAAAAAGCAACTAAAATTCCAAAAAGGATAATTGCTGTAATCCATCCGGCTTTTTTGGAGATGCCCCCTGTTTTGTGAAGACCGATTGCTAATAATACAAAACTCCATATGCTGAAAATTTCAAATGAATTTAACACGCTGGCCAGAGCCCCATCTGACGGGATAATTCCTGCTAATGACGTCATGCTGTAAAGCGGATTGGCACTGGTTGTGAAAACAACGATTCCGTTAACCAATAATCCAAGACTGCTAATCAAAGAGACAAACAGACCGAGCGAAAGCATTTTTTTGTATGTCGTAACTCCGCCTGAGATTTTTACACAAAGCCAATAAATAAGAGGAGCAATAAATAATGCTGCGATACCGCCGAAAATCGCGCCTGCCATTCCTCCAAATTTGGTGATTGTTGCGAATATTTCAATTTCTTCAGCTGATAACCCTTGAGTGTTCGTGTTTTTCATAAGCTCACTATAATCCGTACCGAGTGATTGTAGTACCGCGCCAACGATGATAATTGCTGCAACAATAAATAGCGGTCCCCATACAGCCGGTTTTTCTCTTATTCTTTCAAATTGAATGGACGGACTTGTGATCACTCCAAAAAGTGATGGCTTTTCAGTCGCCATTCCGCTATTTTTTTCTACATTTGTTTCCATTACAAAACCTCCTCGAGAATATCTAACAAATAGTACGGGAGAGTTATTAAAAAGTTTCATGTTTTTCAAATAAATTTCCAAATACCTTCAATATATATCTGAAGGCTTTTTATATTATTCTATCACTGTGCTGTATTGCGCTTTCACAAGCCCGGCATAGATGCCCCCTTCAGCGAGCAGCTGCTCATGGTTTCCTTCTTCCATTTTCTTGCCGTGATCAAGAACAATGATGCGGTCGGCGTCGCGGATCGTGGATAATCTGTGGGCGATCATCACCGCTGTACGCCCTTTCAGCAGCGTTTTTAACGCCTGCTGAATTTTCACCTCCGCCTCTGTATCAATACTTGCCGTTGCTTCATCAAGGATGATAATAGCTGGGTCGGCGAGCAATGCTCTTGCAAAGGAGATGAGCTGGCGCTGCCCGGCAGACAGTACGCTTCCCCTTTCCTCCACCTCTGTTTTGTATCCTTCTGCTAAACCAGAAATAAATTCATCCGCTCCGACTGCTTTAGCTGCTTTCATCACTTCTTCGTCTGAAGCACCCGGCCGGCCAAAACGTATATTTTCCATGATGGTCCCAGAGAAAATAAATGTATCTTGTAGCACAATGCTGATTTGAGAGCGCAGACTGTCAAGAGAGAGATCCTTTATCGGAATGCCGTCTATTTTAATTGTGCCTCCCGTGGCATCATAAAAACGGCTGATTAGATTGGCGATCGTCGTTTTCCCGCTCCCTGTATGTCCGACAAGCGCAAGCGTCGAGCCCGCCGGGATAGAGAAGGAAACCGCATGAAGAGCTTTTCGTTTTTCATCATACGAAAATTCAACCTCTTCAAAACGGATCTCCCCAATTATTTTGTTCTTATGAATGGCATCAGGCTTCTCCTTGACATTTGGCTGTTCATCCAGAAACTCAAAGATCCGTTCGGATGATGCCATCCCCATTAACAGCTGGTTATAGACCTGGCCCAATCTCGAAATAGGTTCCCAAAACATGCCCAGATAGAAGGCAAAAGAAACAAAGACGCCAATCGTAATGGTTTCATTCATGATGAGTGTGGCGCCATACCAAATCAAAACAGCCGTTCCAATTGCATTCGTCATTTCAACCAACGGACGAAACATGGCATTTTTCCTTGTTGCTTCCCGCCATGATTGGTAGTTCTCCTGATTGACACCGTCAAAATACGCCATGTTTTCTTTTTCCTGCGTAAATGCCTGCGTGACACGGATGCCTTGAATGCTTTCGTTCAGATGAGAATTGAGCTTCGATTGCTTAAGTCGCACCGTTTGCCAGGAGCGGCGTATTTTTTTTCTGAGACTTGTTGAAATAAAAAACATAATCGGCAGTGTCACCATAATGGCGATAGTCAGCTCCGGACTCAGCGTAAACAAAATGATGATAACGCCGGCCAGTAGGAGCAAGTCCGTCAATAAGTTGATGACCCCGCTTGTAAAGAGCTCCTGAAGAGAGTTAATATCATTCATAATCCTGACCAAGATTGATCCTGCCGACCGCTGATCAAAAAATCGATGGGATAAGCGCTGAACATGGGTAAATAAATGCTGGCGCAAATCGTATATCACATGCTGGCCAAGTTGATTCATCCACCTGATCCTTAACACATTGGCGGCATAATTGAGCACATATAAACCGCTAATGATAAAAATGAGCTGGGTCAGCAACTCCGAGTTTCTCGCTGTAATCGCTTGATCGAGAACATAAACACCGATCAGAATGGGAATCACAAGCTTTACGGCAGTCCCAATCAATACGGTGAGAAAGGCAAGCGGCAAAATTGTTTTTCGATAAGGTTTGACATAACTCAGCAGCCGCCACATTTGAGCCCAGTTAAACGGCTTTTCAATGATTTCATCAGAAGTATAATAGAAACGTTCCAAAATCCCCTGTTTTTTTGCTTGTTTCATATGGCCCTCCCTATCCGACCTGATGCGGCTCATTGATCATTTTGACATCACGGTATTGCAAATCATAAATTTTTTTATAGTAGCCGCCTTTTTCAAGAAGATCGTGATGTGTTCCCCTTTCACAAATGCGCCCTTTATCAAAAACGAGAATTTCATCGGCGTGCTTCAGTGAAGAAATACGGTGAGCGATGATAAAGGTTGTGCGGTTTTTCATGACCTCTTTTAAGGCAAGCTGTATGCTGTGCTCTGTTTGCATATCTACTGCGCTTGTGGCATCGTCCAATATTAAAATAGTTGGGTTCAAACAAATAGCTCTCGCAATGGCGATTCGCTGTTTTTGTCCGCCGGAGAGCCCCATTCCCCTCTCTCCCAGCATGGTGTCATATCCATCAGGAAGCTCCATAATAAAGTCGTGAGCCTGCGCCCTTTTTGCCGCTTCGATGATGTCTTCCATTGAGGCATCCGGCCTCCCGTACGAAATGTTTGATCGAATTGTAGATGAAAACAGAAAAGATTCTTGAAGTACGACCCCGATATTAGAGCGAAGGGTTTTTAACGAATAATCTGTAATGGGTTTGTGATCAATGGCAATCATTCCGCCAATAGGGCTGTAAAATCTGGTGAGGAGCTGTGTAACTGAGCTTTTGCCTGAACCTGTCGGGCCCAATAGTCCGATTACCTTCCCGCTGTTTGCCTCAAAGCTTACATTGTACAGCGCGTTTGTTTGTTCTTTTCCGTATGCAAGAGAAACATTTTTGAAATGGACATTGCCGGTTAATTTTTGTTTATGCAAAACATGGGCTCGGTCTGTAATGTCTTCTTCTTTCTCCAGAATTTCCAGCAGGCGTTCACCTGACGCTTTTGCTTGAGAGAACATATTGATGACAAACCCTAAGTTCATAATCGGCCACATCATATAATTGACTAGGCTGAAAAAAGCGACAAGCTCGCCGGGATTAAGCTGATTTTGCATGACCAAGTAGCCGCCATAAGAGAGGAGAGCTACAATACAAATATTACCAATGAATTCCATTAAAGGGAAATACGCAGACCAAATGGATGATGTTTGTAAATACTGTGCCCTGTATTCCGCATTGGCCTTATTAAACGTGCTGATCTGAAAATCTTCCCTGGAAAGAGATTTAACCGTATTGATGCCACTGATATTTTCTTGGACTTTTGTATTGAGTTTCGCAAACGATTTACGGATGCCTCTAAAGGCTGGATGGACCCTTTTGTCAAACTGATATACCGCAACAGCGAGAAATGGCAGAACAGCTATAGTCACAAGCGTAAGAGGAACAGAATAGTAAAACATAACCGACAGGCTGATGGCGACCAGCAGGCCGAATCGAATGAGCTCAGCGAGACCGTATGATAAGAAAAAACGAAGCCCTTCAACATCAGCTGTCAGCCTGGACATTAAATCTCCTGTTTTTGCGTTATCATAATAAGAAAAAGAAAGCCGCTGCAGTTTTTCATACAGTCCATTTCTTAGCCGATAAACGGATTTGATTCCAAACATATCACCTAAATATTGATGAAAAAAAGTGGCGGTTCCTTTCAGAACCATTACCGCAATAAACCCCAAGCTGACCCATGCTGCAAGCTGATACTGCCTCCCCAGTACGATTTCATCAATCGTAATTTGCAGGATAATCGGGTAAACGACAGTAATCGCAGTCATCAAAAGCATGGCTAGAAGCGACCACATGAACACCTTTCTGTACGGCCAATAAAACGTTTTTAATCTTTTAAATGTCTCCATAACCAGCACCTTTCCAATTTTTATCATCTTTACTATATCGATACCCGAAATACATTTCTATTGATTTTCAAAAATTCAGTCTAATGATGGAGTGGGTCTCTTACTTTATAGGGAGTCACTTATATGTAGAAATAAACGCTTACAGAAAATCATTGTATGCTGAGGATGCTTGGGGATATGCGAAAAAAATACAGAAAAACCGGATGGCTGAATGCCGTCCGGCTTTTCATCCGCCGCTGACCGGTGGAATGATGGCTACCGTGTCACCTGAAGATACGGAGGTATTTTCTTTTACATAGCTTTCGTTAACGGCAATCATAGCTGTATCAATGGATTCGAGGCCGTATTGTTCTTTTAGACTCGCTTTTATTTCGTCTGTCGTTGATTGTTCCATATCTATTTCCAATGCTTGTGTGCCAGCCTGTTCGGCAAGCCCCGCAAATAAAAGAATGTTAATCATGCTGCTCTTCCTCTCTTAGATCTGGTTTTCCGTTCGGGTAAGGTGTTGTTTCAAGCTGGTCGCCAATCCATTGCTCCCCGTCTTCCCAAATTTCTTTTTTCCAAATGGGCACAATCTGTTTAATTCGTTCGATCGCATACTCATTTGCTTCATAAGCAGCTTTTCGATGGGGAGAAGATACCGCGATCACGACCGCTGCTTCACCGATATCCAGTACACCTATACGGTGCGTGATCGCCGCTGAAGCGCCTTCCCACTTTTCTTCGATTTCAGCGCCGATTTGAGCCAGCATCTGCACGGCCATCGGTTCATATGCCTCATATTCAAGCCGAACCGTTCTTTTTCCGTTGGTCCATTCCCGAACCGTGCCAATAAATGTAGTAATTGCCCCTGCTTCCCGTTTCTCCACTTTTTTGATGATGTCTTCAGTAATAATGGGTGTTTTCGTAACCTCAAACCGTTCCATTATGCAGATTCTCCCTTCAGCTGTGAGAGCACAAAATCAACGGCAACCGGATCATCCACATGAAAAACCGGTAATTCCTGATGCTCTGTCATATGCTCTTTTTTTCTATAAATGATGGCAATTGTATTTACTGTCTGCAGCGCTTCTAGATCTTCCTTTTTGCTTAGTATGACTACTTTAGGATAAGGGGCTTTTTTAAAGCCTTCTATCAGAAGGCAGTCTGTTTCGAGAAACTGATATAACTCGATCAGCCGGGGCAAATCCCAATTCCGTCGGGCAGTCAGCTGTAACACACCAGCACCTTCTACTGCTGTCACATCAGCACCAGCCGCCTGGTAACGGTCAGTGTCTTTTCCTTCAGTGAACGTTTTCGGTTCACCGCCGTGACCGTGATGCTTAAGGCAGCCTAAATTGAGCCCCTGTTGAGAAGCTTTTTTAAGAATACGCTCGATAAACGTTGTTTTCCCGCTGTTTTGAAATCCTACAACCTGGACGATTGGGAAAGGACAGACCAAGGCCACTCACTTCCATTCTCTTCTCTGATGAGCAGCACTTGAACCGTTCGGCCTGATTCATATCCTCTCGTGCCGCCCGGCAGAATAATAAACGCATTGGCCTCTGCAAGTGACGTGACGGAGCTGGATTTATCTAATCCGACAGGTGCCGCCAACAGCTTTCCTTCCTGATGATAAACGAAAGCACGGACAAATCGGGTAAACGGGTTCGGCTTTGGAAAATCCTTGGTCAAAACAGCTTCCGCACAAATGGGGTACGGTTTTTCATTGAGAAGCCATGTCTGGATCATCGGTTTGACAAACAGTTCAAAGCCGACATAGCATGCTGACGGATTACCCGACAGGCCAAACAGCAGCATACCGTTTGCATGCGCCACCGTCGTCACGCTGCCCGGGCGCATGGCAACTTTATTAAAGAGCACATCCGCTCCGAGTTTTTCATAGATCGCAGGCAAAAAGTCAAAATCACCCACTGACACGCCGCCAGTTGTAATCAGGAAATCAACCTTTTTCATCGCATCTTTGACCGCGGCATAGCTTTTATCCAGATCATCAGAAATTTTCCCTAAATAAAGCGGTGAAGCGCCTGCTTCTATCACTTGCGCATACACCATACTGGCATTGCTGTTGCGGATTTTCCCTGGCTCCAGCGGATCACTGACATTCAGCAATTCGGTACCAGTTGCGATAATCCCGACAACAGGCTTTCTCACAACAGGCACAGATGCGTATCCGAAGGTTGCCAAAAGCGCAGTCACTCCGGGTGTCACCCGGGTGCCCTTTCTCAATAAAACACTCCCCTTTTGAGCGTCTTCACCTGTTTTTGAGATATTGTCCCCCGTCTGGAAGCGGCGTTTTAAAGACATAAACGATTTCCCATTCTCCTCAAAGGTTTGCGTCAGCTCTATCATGACGACAGCATCTGCTCCTTCAGGGATTTGCGCACCAGTCATAATCCGCATTGCCTGAAACGGGCCAAGTTCTTTTTCAGATACAGCCCCCGCTCCAATATGATCTATAACCTCAAACCGAACTGGGTTCTCACGTGAAGCTTCAGCCGTATCGCATGCTCTGACAGCAAAACCGTCGTATGGCGAACGGTCAAATGCAGGTACGTGATGATCCGCTGTTACATCTTCAGCTAAAAATCGATGAAGACTCTCTTCAAGCGCCACCCATTCTGTCTCCCCTTGTTTTTGCAAATGGCTGACACGCCGAACTGCCTCTTCTACCGGTATCGGTGTTCTTTTCTCCAGCATTCTGACCCCTCCTGTTGTTACAACCCAATTACTCTTGCCAACACGGAATTGGCTTCTTTCACATCATTTGTTCCATGCACCAGTGCCCGTCCGTCATTGAAAATGACGATTCTGAAATCTTCGTAAAAAATATGCAGCAAAAACGCATTGGCCTCTACCTTGCCGATTGTTTTCAGCCGCTTGATGAGCTCCTGTTTCGGAATTCTTGTTAATGATTCCGATCTTACCTGAACTGTATCTCGGCCGCACAGGACAGCGGCTTTTGGTGTGTTCCAGTCCTCTAGATAAGGATAAACCGCATGTGCCCCGCAAGACGGACAGTCCTCACGGCGTACATGATCAACGTTAATCTTCATATGTGAGTTGTTCCAGACATCGAATGTCACAAAACCGCGCTGTATCGCTTCTGTTTGTCCGGTTAACAGCTTCAAAGCCTCAGCCTGCTGATAAGCTGAAACGATATGCACAGCGGGCGAAATGATGCCAGCAGTATCACACGTCGCCCCACCGACAGGAATTTGCTCAAACAAACAAGACAGACAAGGGGTTACTCCCGGAATAATCGTCATGAACATCCCCTGACTGCTTACACAAGCACCATAAACCCACGGTGTCTTAGTTTTCTGGGCTAGATCATTTATCAGCATGCGGGTTTCAAAATTATCTGTCGCGTCGATCACGACATCTGCTTTTTTAATCATCGGCTCGAGCGTTTCAGCTGTTCCTTCTGCAACATACGCCTCAATATGTATTCCGCTGTTAATCGCTGATAGATGCTCTTTGGCAGCGATGGCTTTTGGCATACGGAGCTTGGCATCGCTTTCTGTATAAAGCTGCTGCCTTTGCAGGTTGCTCCACTCCACATAATCACGGTCAATAATGGTAATGGTACCGACCCCCGCTCTTGAAAGCCCTTCAGCGCCTGCAGTCCCAAGCGCTCCAGCTCCGACAACCAGCACATGGCAGTCTCCCAGTTTTTTCTGGCCTACTTCGCCTATTTGCTTAAATCTGATTTGCCGTGAATAACGCTCCTCCATCAAACCTGTTCTCCTTACCTTTTATGTCATCTTAACATGTTTTTGCTCCATCAGTCCCACCTGAAGGAGTCCGTTTTTTCTTCCAAACGCCTAAAATCATCACGTGTATTAACGTTAATAAACTCTGGCGGATTTGCTCCGATCTCTTCAGCCTGTACGTAACAAACCGAAATTCGGCCTAACAAATCTGATATTCTTAATCTCTTCTCAGAGAGCTGATCATATAAAATCGGCATAATTCGTTTATGGTAAATCGCAATCAATGGCTGCTCGCGTCCGTCTGAAATCGGGACGACCGCGTCTATCCCCTCAGTCATCAGACGCTTGAGCTCCAGCATCGTTCTCCTTTGTATCAGCGGCGTATCACAGGATAGAACAGTATAAAGATCACCGTCTGTCTTTTTAAAAGCGGTATATATACCAGCCAAAGGCCCCATTCCTTGAAACGCCTCAGCATCTTGATACACTTCAATTTCACCGTTTTCTTGAAATCTATCAATAAACTCAGGACGGCTGATGATAACCGTATGTTCTCCAAGTGCCTTTTTTGCCCATTCGTAAAACATCTTGCCTCTCCAATTCACAAACGCCTTCGGTTCTCCGAAGCGCCGTGAAGCTCCTCCTGCCAGCAGTACATTTATATGCTTCATGCCATCTCACCTCTAGTTCGTTAAAAGCATAGCAAAAGCAAAGCCCCAATGCCAATGCTTGTCTGTTTATTAAACAGGAATAGCTGTTCAGTATTTGCATATTGTAGTGTTAACATCATGAGGGAGATGGTTCGAATGAAAAGATCAGGTCCTTTTTTCCACGACGTGTCTCAGGAGAACCTTTATTTAAAATCAGAGCTTTCAAGGTGCCATAAGCTGATTTCCGAACTTGAAGCAAGCTACTTCCATCAGAAAAATAACAAGCTTCTCAAAGAAAATAATGATATGAAACAAAAGCTTCAGCAGCTGTCTGCCGAATTAACACAAATGTCAACAAAAGAAAAACACGCCTCCCATACCAGCCAAACCCTGCACCAAATAAGAGCTGAGCTACTTGATAAAATCGTTGCTTTGCAGGAGCTTCTTTCTGCTGAAACCTATAAACGCAAAGCCGAAATAGTAGAAAAACATAAACTTCATATTGCTAATATCAAAATTGAAGAAGAAAATAAAAATCTTCATAAACAAATCAGCCATCTTCAGGCCTCTATTGAGCAGGAACAAGGCGCACTGCTTCAGGCAAAACAGCAAACCGAATTGATAAAAGCCGAAAACGGCCGTCTAAAAGAGCAAATGGCAGAAAAAGAATATCAGCTAAAAAATATTAAAATAGAAGTTGATCATATGAAAGATCGAATCATAGAAACGAAAGAAAGGCTGCTAGAAATAGAAAAAACGAAAGAAATATTATTTCACGAAACTATTATATCGTATAAACGGCAGCTTGATGAAAGCGATGCCTGGATTTCTTCTCATTTTGCCGATATTGATGGCGGCACGAAACAAAAAGAAAAAACGGCAGAAGAAGCTCCAGCAGTCTACGCGCAGCCAAATCATGTAGAAACCATACTTGAAGATGTCACCAAACAGATACATTCGCTTCAAAAACAGCTTGTCCGCGCCCAATCATCAGACCAAGCCATGAGCCATACAATCGAAGAGCTGAAAAACAGAGCCGCTGAAGAAAAGCCATATCAAAAGTGGGTATATAAACTTAATCTTGAAAAAGAAAACAAACCTTCACAGAAAAAACCTCAATAAAAAAAAACTGCTTGAGCCATGCCAAGCAGTTTTTCTGTATCTTTATTCATTTGCTGATTCAGCAGATTCAGTTGACTCAATTTCGCCCTCTAAAATGTACTGGCCGCGATATGGCTTTTTCACTTCCGGGTACATTTTAATTAAGCTTTGCATAAACGTTGTCATATTAGGAATTTCAAGACCGCTTTCTTTTTCAATCTCTTTTTGAAGCTCAGAACTCTTAATCGCCGCGTTGTGGCGTTTTAATGTTTTAATGGCTGCTTCACGCAGCTTAGCTGCTTTTGATCCCGGTCTTGCCGTCCCTCTTCTTCTTCTTGTTGTTCCGTCTGGTATACCGGCAGGAAGAGAGGAAATAGATTGAAGCTGAGGCTGAACAGACTGCTGCTGTGATTGCGGCTGATAGCTTCTGATTTCCTGAGCCGCTAGCTCAGCGAGAACCGGCAGAGAGTCAGGTTTTTTTTCAGAACGGATATCCTTTTTGATTTCGGAAGGGCTTCCATTCCTGTCCAGCTCTCTTAATTTTGCGTATATTTTATCACGTTCAATTTGATATTCACGAATGACTTTCACTTCAGCTTCATTTAATTGTTCTAACCGCAAGCGCAAAGCTTCTCTTTCATTAAACATCCTCAATGTACCCCCTATCAAAATTAACATCTTTAATTAAGATATTAGATTACAAAAGTAATTTTATCAACTATTATTTTAGCATTTTACTATTATATTTACTCTATGAAAAATTCCTTATTTTCTAAAAATGTTTTATTTTTCAAAAGAATCCTTTATTCACAAGGGATTAAGAGGCTCCAATTCCATTTGGTATAATGTTGAAAAAATATATATTACTTACTTCTTTAAAGAAATTTAGTGTAATATCTACAATTTTCGAGCTATGGGATATGAAATATATCTAAAATTGAGGAAAAACATCAAAAATTAACTGTTTTTTAGCGATTCAATCAAACAAAACATCATTTTCTATGCCCGAATTTGGAAAAATAATCTTCTTACTCTTCTTCGTTTGCTTTCTTTCACAAAAAAAACCTGATGAGATCAGGTTTTTGAGGAACTATTCAGATGCCTGTTCTGTTTCAGTCAGAACACGGTTCACACGTTTTTCAAGCATTTGCATACCGCTCCCGCCGGCTTGGAAGTGACGGAGCTGTCCTGTTTTATCAAACACATAGTATGCAGGCACATATTCATTTTCAAATGCATCGGTTAAAACATGATCACTGTCGACAAAAATCGGCTGAGTGATGTCATGTTCAGCAGCTACTTCTTTAATTTTGCCGAGGTCAAGGTCATCTTCGGAGCGAGGCATATGCACCGCTACAACGTTCAATTTATCTTGATATTTATCACGAAATTCATTCACTTGCGGCATCGCTTCTTTGCACAGATGGCAGCTGATGGACCAGAAATGAATGAGTGTCGGCTTTTCCCCGATCAATTGTTCTCTCGTTACTTCACCATTGAACCAGGCTTTCTCCCCAGTCAGTTCAGGCATTGGCTGACGTAATTTCATTGCTTTATCCTCCTTTTAAACAGAAAGGCCTAACGAATATCTTAGACCCTTTTTCGTCCTTAGAAAGAATTAAAGTGTTTTTTGGCCTGGTTTCCAGTTAGCCGGGCAGAGTCCGCCAGTTTGCAGCGCTTGAAGAACACGAAGCGTTTCATCAACGTCACGGCCAATATTGTTATGGAAAACAGTTTGATATTGAAGCTCGCCTTCAGGATTGATGATAAACAATCCGCGCAGGGCCACACCTTCTTCTTCAATTAAAACGCCATATTCACGGGATACCTCGTGGTTTGTATCAGCAGCAAGCGGATACTTCAACTTGCCAAGGCCGTTTTCTTTGCGGTCTGTATTAATCCACGCCAAATGAGTATGGATTGTATCAGTTGAAACCCCGATGACTTCAGCATCAAGATCTTCGAATTCGTCATAGCGGTCAGACATTGCTGTAATTTCAGTCGGACAAACAAAAGTGAAGTCCATTGGATAGAAGAACAACACTGTCCATTTGTCGTTTTTCATGTTTTCCTCAAGACTTACTTTGCCAAATTCTTTACTTGCAAGGACTGCTTCCATTTCAAAACGAGGAGCTTGTTTACCTACCATACGTTCTGCCATATGTATCCCTCCAATTTATAGTTTGGCGGCTTAAAAGCCGGAATCACATGAAAATAAAGGGTGTTTACCCATATTTCGTTAATAACATCACAATGTCCATTATAAAGGAGCGGATTTTCCGAGTCAATTTTTAACAAATATTGTATGTCTTTGGTTTCGACTTTTTTGGATAAAGAGTTTAACATATTCATGCATAGGGTAACTCACCTCAATGTGCAGCAATCAATTCAGAAAAGGAGCTCCAACATGGATTTTATTAAACAATACGATTGGACGGGACTGATTACAAATGCCGGTATCCTGTTCATTAAACTCGTCATTATGGTATTGCTCTACTTTATCGTTCGATCTTTAGGCATAAAAATCATTAAACATCTGTTTGCAAAATTCGAGGAGCAGCACAGCTTGTCTATCGGACGTGCACATACGCTCCGAAGTCTGACTCTTAACATATTTGCTTACATATTAATTTTTATATTTTTTGTCATGGTTCTTGATTTGTTCCATTACGATCCAAGTGCTCTTTTAGCGGGAGCAGGAATCGTCGGACTGGCTGTCGGATTCGGCGCCCAAGGACTTGTCAGCGACATCGTGACAGGTTTTTTTATATTGCTTGAAAAACAATTGGATGTTGGAGATTATATTACTGTTTCCACCTTTGACGGAATTGTTGAGCAGGTTGGCTTAAGAACCACTCAAATCCGCAGCTTTGACGGAACCCTCCATTATATCCCAAACAGAAACATTACAAACGTGAGCAATCATTCGCGGGGAACAATGCAGGCTTTGGTTGATATAAAAGTGCCTGCTGAAAGAAACATTGATGAAACAATTCATATTTTACAGCAAGTATGTGAAGAGACAGCGGCCGCTCTCCCGCAAATAAAAGAAGGCCCTAATGTCATCGGAATTCAAGAACTGGGCACTTCTGAAATTGTGATTAGAGTCATTGCCAAAACAGAAAATATGGAACAATGGCGGGTCGAGCGCGTGCTTAGAAAGGAAATAAAAACTGCGCTTGACCGTGCTTTTCCTAAAGAAACAGAATAAATAAAAGAACCGAAGCTTTTTGCTTCGGTTTTTATTTACTGAATTCTGCTTTCAACTTCGCTGCAAATTTCGTCAGCAGTCATCCCGGAAGCTGTAATGACAGGTGCTTGTGTTACCGTATCGGCTATCCCTTGCACATTATTATCAAGACCTGTTACGACACAGCAGTCACAGCCTTTTGCATCGTCAGGGCTTTTCATCATTACAACGTCATATCCTTTTTCTTTTAATGCAGCTTCTACATCTGATAACGATTGTTCAATTCCAATTTTTTTAGCCATTATGAACACCTCCGTTTACTAGAGTGCTCATTTTATGGAATTTTATTCTTTCATTTATAGTTAATTGGCATAAACAGAAAAATAACCTGTCATGACGTTAACCGCTGTTTCTATCGCATTTTCATCAGGATTCAGCTTTGCGTGATGAAGTCCGTGTTCAGAGCCTGCACCAAGCCAGAACATGAAGCCGGGATATTTTTTCAGCATGTAGCCAAAATCCTCTCCAGTCATTGCTTCTTTTGCTTCGATTACTGTTGCCAGTTGATGTTCAGCAACAAAAGACATAAATTCCTCTGTCAGTCCGCTCGTATTGTAAACCTGATGATACACTGACGGGTATGTCACTTTCCCTTTGCAGCGGAATCCGATTTCGATTCCTTTCACTATATCTTCAATCCGCTCCTTTACCTTCTTCATTGATTCTTCAGAAAGCGTGCGGATCGTGCCTTCCAAGTGAGCCGTTTCCGCAATGATATTTTGTGCTGAGCCGCCGGTAATGGTACCAACTGTAATAACGGCGCTGTCCAGCGGATCTGTGTTTCTAGAGATGATCGTTTGCAGCTGGGTGACAAGTGTGCTTGCGGCTACAACCATGTCCTCGGCCAAATGCGGATAGGCTGCATGTCCCCCTTTGCCTTCCAGATCGATGACAAGCTCTGATGTATTCGCAAAAAGAAGGCCGCTTTTTGTCGCGATCGTGCCTACTGGCAGCTCTGGAGCAATATGCAGCGCAGTGATGAAATCAGGCTGCCATTTTTTTAAAACGTCGCTCTCAAGCATTGGTTCCGCACCGCCAGGTCCTTCTTCGGCCGGCTGAAACAGAAACAGCAAATCATGTTTGACCGGATGGTGAACGAAATGGTCAATAATGCCGAGTGCAATCGTCATATGCAAATCGTGTCCGCAGGCGTGCATGTTACCGTGATGCTCTGATGCGAACGGAAGACCGGTTTGCTCTTCGATGGAAAGCGCGTCGATATCCGCTCTGTATGCGAGCATTTTTTCCGGAGCCGTCCCGTTGATCTTTACAAAAAGCCCTGTTCGCCATTTCTCAATTTCCATTCTGTCTTGCGGATATTGTTCCAAAACATTTAATAAATATTGCTGGGTTTTGAACTCCTGAAATCCAAGCTCCGGTATACGGTGCAGATCTCTGCGGATTGCGATGAGCTCCTCTTTCTTCATTTTCATTCCTCCTGCTATACGAATAAGGCGTGGATATATTATCCACGCCTTTTTTATCAAACCATTCCTTACAGCTGGCGTAATTCCTGCTTGATTTCAGTTTTGCCTTTTGTTTTCTCATCAATGTCTTTGATTTTTTTAGCAGGTGTTCCTGCAACGACAGTGTATGGCTCAACATCGTTTACCACAATTGCTCCCGCAGCAACAACCGCTCCTTTACCTACTGTTACGCCTTCAAGCACAACAGCATTTGCGCCGATCACAACGTCGTCTTCAATGACAACCGGTTTTGCGGATGGCGGCTCAATAACGCCAGCAAGCACAGAACCTGCTCCGATATGGCAGTTTTTGCCGACAGTAGCTCGTCCGCCCAAAACAACGTTCATATCGATCATTGTGCCTTCGCCGATAACTGAACCGATATTGATAGAAGCACCCATCATGATGACTGCGTTATCACCGATTTCAACTTGATCGCGGATGATCGCGCCCGGCTCGATACGCGCTTTGATATTTTTAAGATCAAGCATTGGAATCGCAGAATTGCGGCGGTCATTTTCAACCACATAGTCTTCGATTTTGCTTTGATTTTCTTCAATTGCTGTTTGGATTTCGCTCCATTCACCGAAAACGACACCAGTGTTTCCATTGATAAAAGCTTTCGCAGATTCGCCGAAATTGATTCCTTCCAGCTCACCTTTCACATAAACCTTTACAGGTGTAGATTTTGTACTATTTTGAATAAATGAAATAATTTCATTTGCGTCCATCATTTTCATATGTATAGTCCTCCTCCTGATTTTCTACCTCATTACTGTATCAAAGGAAAGATATAAAGACAAGAAAAAAAGGAACAGCCGCTTTAGCAGTTCCCATTGGGTGAGTCAGACAGCGATTCCGCTTTTCTTTGCGAATTGTCTCCCGAACTCTATTAATTCTTCCTCTTCTTCACCTTCTGGATTATTTTCGATTTTTACCGAAGGCAGCACAATTTCGCCTCCGCGCTCTTTTATTTTTGCTTCGAGCGTATCAACTGCTCCGCAGAAAAATTCATATGCTGTATCACCGGAACCGAATACAGCGCATGTTTTACCGGAAAAATCAATTTCATCCATATCTTCAGCAAGGTCTAAAAATTCATCAGGCAGATCTCCGTCGCCCCACGTATAGGACCCTATAATAATATAATCATAATCGTTAAACAGCTGTGCATTATCAATATCCATCGCTTCAAAACGGTCTGCTTCCACTTCCGCCACCTGAAGCCCCTTCTCAATCAAATCTGCCATCGCTTCAGTGTTGCCTGACATTGTTGCATAAACGAGCAAAATCTTTCCCAATACCTAATTCCTCCTCTAATGAATCATTGCTGAAACTTCGTACGGCTGGACAAATTCACAATCATACAAGCCTGCACAAAAGAAATTCTCTTTCTGATTAGCCACTCTCCACCCATGCCCCTTAATGGTATCGAACCATTTTAACGCTCGGGCGTCCAGATCAGCCTGGTAAATTCTCGAATAACCATTTTCATCTTGTGTCGTTGTGACATATATAATTCCATCATCCTCTGAAATATCAAGAAATGATTCTTCTTTTCTGATCATGCTTGATTGTATGGTGAATTCTTCATCAGTCGAAACATTACGTACAGTGACAGCACCGTGCTTTCCTTTCACAGAACCCATCGCCGCCACTAGCCAATTCTCCTTGAACACGAGCATGGATGCCGTCATCCGGTTTTCTTCTTTCTTTACAATTTGGACAGTATCACGTTTAAAATCGTAAGACCAAATGCCCCCAAAATATTCGTGTATTTGCGTGCCGATGAAAAGATTGCCGCCGTGCAGGCACAACGAACGAATTACAGGGGGGTGATCAAATTCCGCAAAAGGTCTAGCTACGCGCCATGAAACGCCAAAATTATCTGATACATAAATGCAATGCTTGCCATGGGCGCAGACAAATCCGTCGTCTCGGCCTGTAATCGCCCACACTGTTGCATTTGTCGGAAAGTTAGACATCGTCCAGGTTTTCCCTTCGTCAGACGAGCGAATGACCGTTCCCTTTTCACCGACGCCAAATAAGTAAGGCCCTATGTAACTGATGCAGTGAATTTTGCTTTTCAAACGAAAAAGCTTTCTCCAGCCCTGTTCCAAAGAATAATGAAAAATGCCGTCTCTTTGTACCGCCACAAAATAACCAGAAAATGCCGATGCTGTGACAGCAGTGGCTCCTTTATGAAACATGGCTTTTTTCCTTGTTCATATAATCTGCCCATGCTAGAAAATCTTTCGCAAACGCTCGGCAGCTTTCCACATCTTCATCCGTTTCAGGCGCTAGTTCGATTTTCAATGTTTCCTGGTAAACAGCAGCTCCCGCCTCTTGCAGCATGACACTGAACAAATTGACCGCTTCACAAAACTTCGGATAAGAATAATCTCCTGATCCGAAGCAAGCTGTTTTTAAGCCGTTAAGCTGAAGCTGTTTGACCTCTTCAAAAAAATCTTCCGCTTCGTAAGGCAAATCGCCGTCGCCCCATGTATACGTGCCAATCAGCACATAATCATAGGATGTTAAGGCAGA
Organism: Bacillus sp. C28GYM-DRY-1; assembly: GCF_030519405.1. Classification (NCBI taxonomy): domain Bacteria; kingdom Bacillati; phylum Bacillota; class Bacilli; order Caryophanales; family Bacillaceae; genus Bacillus; species Bacillus sp. C28GYM-DRY-1. Next base: position 3,683 of record NZ_JAUMKF010000022.1, on the reverse strand, counting down.
AACATCCGCATCATCTATCTCAATGCAGTCGATATCCAACTCATAATCCTGAAGCGTTTCTTTTATAATGACGGCAATGTCTTCTGTATTTCCTGACATGCTGGCATATGTAATCAAGGCTTTAGCCATGTTATCACCTCATTAATTGATAATGATTTTCAATATCGTATGTATTACTTTAACTGATAATGAATATTATTATCAATAAAAATAAAAATAAAAAAGACAGCACATCGCTGTCCTTTAAAATGGATTTTCTTGATCCAGCATCCCCTTTATCACTTGAACAAAAGCTTGAACTTGCTTCAGCTCAAAGGCAGGTTCATAGCCTAACAGCCATGTATCCCGTCCGATTGGATGCTCTTTCATGTCTAACAGAGGCATTTTATTGACTTTATCTTCGTTTTGAAGGGTAACAGACGGCAAAATGGCATAACCGATTCCGTGCAGCGCCATCTGTTTGCACGTTTCAATCTGATCAACCAATATCGTCTGTTTTGGCGACGTTTTAAATTTTTGATGCCACCAGTGCTGAATTTCCTGAAAATAAGTGCTGTCGCTTTTAAATTGGATAAACGGCCGTTCTGTATGGGCGATATCTTCGATGCAGGAAATTTCTGTGTCCACTAAATACAGGTGATCTGTCATTAAGTAATCTTTACGGCCCTTCCACTCAGGGTTGCCCCTAATAATGCCGATATGAACCTGATCCTCATATAAGCTTTTCAGCATTTCGCTGCTCCAGCCGGTAATGAGTGAGACCTTTGCATTGGGATACCTTTCCACATACGTCTTCAAGACTTTAGGGAGCCAATGCTGGCCGATTATGGAGGCGACGGCAAGCTTCAGTGTGCCGTGAATTTCCCCTTCAAGCTCATCGATATTTTCTCTTATTCTTTCCTGCTCTAACGTCACATCATTCGCAAACTGAATGATTTTCTCACCGGCCGGCGTTACCGTTAACCCTTTTTGGGATCTTAAAAAGATTTTTGTGCCCCACGCCTTTTCAATGGTTTGTAAGCGCTGAGATAAAGCCGGCTGAGATACAAAAAGTCGTTCCGCCGCCTTTCTCATATTTAACTCCTCAGCTAAAACTACGAGCATATGAAGCTCTTGAAGCTGCATGTCGTCCTCCTTTTTATGTTCAATAAGTTTCTCTTATCTCTCATTCTAATAAAATCTTCGTTTCTGATTCAAGCCCTATTCTGGTTTAAAACTATGTATGCGCTTTCTTTCTTGCTCTGGCCATATAATAAAAATAGGCCGTGAAGCCTACTTATTCAATGAGCGTATATGCTTATTCAATTCCTTTAAAACCACTCTTCTTGTAAAAATTCCTTCAAACACCTGCTCATCATTTTCAACACAGACAAATCCGTTATTAATGACCATGCCGAACCCCTTCATAATCGGATCATTTATATGGAGGCGTGGAATATCAGTCAGCATGACTTCTTCGACAGTAATTTGGTCAAGCTTTTCAAACTCGATTCGCTCAAGCCCAAAAATGCTGTTCATGATCATATTTGTACCGACTAAGCCATGTAAACGATAGGAAGGATCAAGGACCGGAATGGCTGTGTATCCAGTTTTTGTCAGGACTAATAATGCATGCTCAAGGTTGTTGCCGACTTGAACGTGCGCCACTTTGTCCGCCTCAATCATAAATTGTCCGACTGTTGCCTCAAGAAGCTGGTCTGATTGTAAGCTTATCATGTTTTCGACCCCTTTTCAGTTTCATCAACAATACATTCCCTATACTACAATAATATAAACTTTATCAGTATTTGTCGAAAAGTTTCCTTTCAATAAAAAAGATACTCTTTATGCGAGTATCAATTATAAGGTGCTCCATTAATTTTCAAATCGAAATCGGTCGTATAGCGTTACAAGTTTTTTGTAGGTGGTTCCGTCAACGTTTTTGGTTCCTGTCTCTATATCGTTGATCTCACTGCTTAATAGCTCGATGGCATACTCATGGTTGATCAGGATATTCAGCAGAAGTTTTTGTTCTTCTTCTGTAAATCGTTCACCAATAAGACTCATTCGCAATCAGGCCCCCTGTTTTATACTGAATACCTCTGAAAGCAAGACAACTTACTTTCAGCTCTACCGCTAGAATAAGTAATCAGAAAACAAACGTCAACCGCATAATTCGACATTTCCCTTAGCTTTTCAGCCGGAATTATTTTGTAAAACGATTTGCATAGCTGAAGGCAGTGTATGAATCCGGTTTTATTTTCGCCTCAATCCCCATGGAAGTGATACGTCCTGTCATTTCTTGAATCAGTTCTTTTGTAAGCCCTTTTTTCCCAATATCCAAGTGAACCTCAAAGGTAAGATCCGCCCCTTCACCGGTAAAGGGCAGGAGCAGATCGGTAATATCCATTAAGTGCCCATCAAGAATATGAGCGGCCGTTTCTTGGCTATACGCCGTTTCTAACGAAATCTTCTCCCGAAGGCTATGTATGGGTCTATCGACTGTATGATTTTTCAAGCAGCCCCAAGCTCCCTTGCCTGTACGATGCAAATGCAATGCGGTAATAAACTTTGTGTAATCGCGGTACACTTGTGAATCGGTTCCGATCGATAACACATAGGAAGAACGGGGGTCCTTTCGAACAAAGGCTTTAAGCCGTTCCACCACAACTTGAAAGGTCATCTGTGCTTCTGAAAGATTATAAAACAGAAAAGAATCAGCCATAATGACACTCCTTTTCAAGGATTTACAACCATGAAACAAGTATGTTCCCTACTGTTTATTTCAATTACTTTTGCAAAAACGGAAGCTTGTTCCCATTATTTCAGGAATCTTACCTCTTACTGAAGAAGTTCAAAGATTTCGATGGAAACCATGTCGATATTATCAAACGGATATGTGTTAGGTTTTTCACCTTTTTGGAAAACCGTCAGTTCAAACGTTTGATTTTTTTCGAAATATTTAACACTGCATATTTTCTCACCATTTACTTCGAAATAACGCTGCATTGGCTCGTTAGCCGCTTCCGCCGTTTCTTGTAGACTTTGCAGCCGTGTGATGATACCCATTAATTGTGACATTCTAAAAAAAGACTCCTTTCAAAAAGCAACTTCAAATCAACAAGTATTTATTATAATACAAGTTCTATTGAGCATCATACCATAAAGTCGGACAGGATGGCATTTTCACTGCTGAATTTAAAAAAGAAAAAAAGTGAAAAAACTATTTTTTATTAGTTTGAGGCTTTTTTTGAATGTCATGCACACAATTACGATTTTTTTGATATGCCCGCAGAGTCAAGAAAGCTTTTTTCAATTTCATCAAATAAAAAATATTGCAATATGTAATGATTCAGAGTGGTTTATCGGGTTAATATCTCTTGCACGGCCGGTTAGCATTGGTACAGTGATCGAGCGCTGAAAGAACATTTTTGTTCCTTCCATTGTTCAGCGTTTTCCCCTAGTTAGGTTTATTGTTTTATGGATTGTCTTATGCTTTGCAAAATAAAAAAACTTGGCGGGGGTGGGACTGACTCCATAAGATGAGACAAATAAAAACACCTTCAAGTTTGAATACGGATGATTGTTATCCGACATTAGACTTGGAGGTGTTTTTTCTATGAGGACAAGAGTGAGTTATTCGGTTGAAGTGAAACAGAAGGCTGTAGAAATGAGATTGGCAGGCGTGCCTATGAAAGAGATCA
>NZ_JAUMKF010000021.1:0-58151 GCF_030519405.1 Bacillus sp. C28GYM-DRY-1 | reverse complement strand
TCGAGAAGAACAAATTCGGCTGCGTTTTGAGAAGAATTTCTTGTGTGGAACATGAGAAAGACACCGTCCTTTTGAAGTCTTTCTTTTATTTTATTACAGGAGAATGGATATTTTAAGGGAAAATAAAAGCTGTCGAGATTTTCTCGACAGCCTGAGCCTCAACCGCTAGGGTTGAGGCTTTTTTAATTTTTATGACAAAGCAAACGCCCAAAGCACTGATGCTTCGGGCGCTGTCACTCTTATCCTCTTTTTCTGGATAACAGGCTAACTAGAAATACAACAATGGCTGCGCCGATCACCGCTGGAATAATGGCAAATCCGGCTAGGTTCGGGCCCCATGTACCCAGCAGCCCGTGTCCGATCCACGCACCGATAAGACCCGCGATCATAGACCCGATAATTCCGCCAGGCATATCTCCTTTCACAAACAGGCTTCCAAGCCACCCGATAATAATAGCGACGATAAGGGAAATAATAAAACTCATATACAACACATCCTATTTTATATTTATTTGCTTTTATCATTCCTCTTTTTTGTAGAGGATAAACAATTGGATGCTCTCATAAAAAAAGGGAACAGTTCAGAGCATATCGCCGCTCTATTAAGCCTTTTCTTTCAAAATTGGTTGCGTTAAAATGGTAGCCGTGTGAAAAGCTGCTAGACAAGGAAAAAATAATTCCTTACTAGAAAGTTTAACAAAATGAAACTTTTGATTGACCTAAGTTTTTTATTATGGTAAACCTTTATTTGTCAGAATTAGTTCTTCATCATCTTTCTTTACTTATATGCGGAAATAACTAGAAACTTTTCATCTTAAGCGATAGATGTGAATAAAGTTGGAGCGATTTTTGTCGATTTTATGACATTTAAGCGAAAATGGGATGAAGTTTATAAAAAAATAAAGCTAATAAGTGAACTTTTTGATAGCATAACAAAGTAGAGAAAAGATTTTGAGGAAGTATGCACTTCAGATTTATTACATCAATAGGAAGGATGGTGATCTTCTTGTTCAGAGCATTAAAACCATTACTTGTATTAGCGCTGTTAACTGTGGTTTTCGTCCTTGGGGGATGCAGCAATGCTTCAGTACTAGATCCGAAAGGGCCTGTAGCTCAACAGCAAACTGATTTAATCCTGTTATCTATCGGATTTATGCTGTTTATCGTTGGGGTCGTCTTTGTTCTATTTACCATTATTTTAGTAAAATACCGCGACCGTAAAGGCAAAGATAATGGATCTTATAACCCAAAAATTCACGGTAACACGTTTTTAGAAGTAGTCTGGACAGTGATCCCAATTTTAATCGTCATTGCACTTTCTGTGCCAACCGTACAGACGATATATTCGTTAGAAAAAGCTCCTGAAGCAACAAAGGACAAAGAGCCTCTTGTTGTTTATGCTACTTCGGTAGACTGGAAATGGGTATTCAGCTACCCTGAGCAGGATATTGAAACGGTCAACTATTTAAACATTCCTGTCGACCGCCCGATCTTGTTCAAAATTTCATCTGCAGATTCAATGGCTTCGCTTTGGATTCCTCAGCTTGGAGGACAAAAATACGCGATGGCAGGAATGCTGATGGATCAATACCTACAGGCTGATGAAGTAGGAACTTATAAAGGTCGCAACGCGAACTTCACAGGTGAACATTTTGCCGACCAAGTGTTTGATGTAAATGCAGTAACAGAAAAAGACTTTAACAGCTGGGTGAAAAAGACTCAAAATGAGGCTCCTAAGCTGACAAAAGAGAAGTATGATCAATTGATGCTTCCTGAAAATGTGGATGAATTAACATTCTCTTCTACTCACTTAAAATACGTTGATCACGGACAAGACGCAGAATACGCGATGGAGGCCCGTAAACGCCTTGGCTATCAAGCCGTTTCACCGCACTCTAAAACAGATCCGTTTGAAAACGTAAAAGAAAATGATTTTAAGAAGTCTGATGATACAGAAGAATGATATTGATCAGGAAAGGAGGAAGCCCGCATGAAATTCAAATGGGATGAATTTTTCGTAACAGGTGACCCATTAATTCTGGGCGCACAAGTTTCCATCGCTCTATCTACCATTGCCATCATATTTGTACTGACCTACTTCAAGAAGTGGAAATGGCTCTGGTCTGAATGGATAACAACTGTTGACCATAAAAAACTCGGAATCATGTATATTATTTCTGCTGTAATTATGCTATTCCGCGGCGGTGTCGACGGTCTGATGATGCGTGCCCAGCTAGCGCTTCCGAATAACAGTTTTTTAGACTCAAACCACTATAATGAAATTTTTACGACTCACGGTACGATCATGATTATCTTCATGGCGATGCCATTTTTAATCGGTCTTATTAACGTTGTTGTACCTCTTCAAATCGGTGCTCGAGACGTTGCATTTCCTTACTTGAACAACCTGAGCTTCTGGACGTTCTTTGTAGGGGCGATGCTTTTCAATATTTCTTTCGTAATCGGAGGTTCTCCGAACGCAGGCTGGACAAGTTACATGCCGCTTGCAAGTAATGATATGAGCCCTGGGCCGGGTGAGAACTACTACCTCCTCGGACTTCAGATTGCCGGTATCGGTACCCTGATGACAGGGATCAACTTTATGGTGACAATCTTAAAAATGAGAACAAAAGGCATGACATTAATGCGTATGCCAATGTTCACATGGACAACACTGATCACAATGGTTATTATCGTGTTTGCGTTCCCTGTACTTACAGTAGCTTTAGCACTTTTATCATTTGATCGTTTGTTCGGTGCTCACTTTTTCACATTGGAAGCAGGCGGTATGCCGATGCTTTGGGCTAACTTGTTCTGGATTTGGGGACATCCTGAAGTATATATCGTTATTCTTCCGGCATTCGGTATTTTCTCTGAGATTATCTCAAGCTTTGCAAGAAAACAATTGTTTGGTTACACAGCGATGGTTGGTTCTATTATCGCCATCTCCGTATTGAGTTTCCTAGTTTGGACTCACCACTTCTTCACAATGGGGAACAGTGCGTCCGTTAACTCTTTCTTCTCAATTACGACAATGGCTATCTCGATTCCGACCGGGGTTAAAATCTTTAACTGGCTCTTTACCATGTATAAAGGCCGAATTAGCTTTACAACGCCTATGCTGTGGGCGCTTGCGTTCATTCCTAACTTCGTAATCGGCGGAGTTACAGGGGTTATGCTTGCGATGGCAGCAGCGGATTATCAATACCATAATACGTACTTCCTTGTATCTCACTTCCACTATGTGTTGATTGCAGGTACTGTATTTGCTTGTTTCGCCGGATTTATTTTCTGGTATCCAAAAATGTTCGGCCACAAGCTGAACGAAAGAATCGGAAAATGGTTCTTCTGGATCTTTATGATCGGGTTCAATATTTGTTTCTTCCCGCAATATTTCTTGGGGCTTCAAGGCATGCCTCGCCGTATTTACACTTACGGACCGAATGACGGCTGGACAACATTGAACTTTATTTCAACTGTCGGAGCTTTCATGATGGGTGTAGGATTCTTAATCCTTTGCTATAACATCTACTACAGCTTCCGCTACTCAACTCGTGAAATCAGCGGAGATTCATGGGGTGTGGGACGCAGTCTTGATTGGGCGACTTCTTCTGCGATTCCGCCGCACTACAACTTTGCGGTGCTTCCTGAAGTCAAATCTAAGGATGCATTCCATCAAATGAAAGAAGAAAAAACCGAGTTATACCCTGAAAGCAAATTCAAGAAAATCCATATGCCAAGCAACTCTGGCAGACCGTTCTTAATGTCTGTTGCCTTCGGTATCGCCGGCTTTGGGCTTGTCTTTGAATGGTACTGGATGGGCGTAGTCGGATTGATCGGAGTCCTGCTCTGCATGGTTCTGCGTTCATTCGAGTACGACAATGGCTACTACATTAGTGTTGATGAAATAAAAGAGACGGAAAGAAAGATTTCCGAATAAGGAGGCGTGAGTTATGGAACATGCAGAACACGGCAATTCTAACGCGCCTATGGAATATCAATCCGAAACCGGCAGACTTAATATACTCGGGTTTTGGATCTTTTTAGGGGCAGAAATTGTGTTGTTCTCAACACTATTTGCAACCTTCTTCGTTCTTCAAAACAGAACAGCAGGAGGTGTCTTACCGGACGAACTGTTTGAAGTGAATCTGGTAATGATTATGACGTTCTTGCTGCTTATCAGCAGCTTTACCTGCGGGATCGCTGTTCATGAAATGCGCCGCGGAAGTTTAAAAGGCGTCGTCATTTGGACAATTATCACTCTTCTACTCGGCGCCGGCTTCGTCGCATGCGAGATCAACGAGTTTGTCCACTATGTACATGAAGGAGCATCTCTCGGTACAAGTGCGTTCTGGTCTGGATTCTTTGTTTTACTTGGAACTCACGGAACTCACGTAACAATCGGTATTTTCTGGATTACAGGCATCCTGATTCAGTTGAAGAAACGCGGCTTAACTCCGCAAACTTCATCTAAAATCTTTATCTCAAGCTTGTACTGGCACTTCTTAGATGTTGTATGGATTTTCATCTTTACAGGTGTCTATCTCATGGGATTGGGGGGTCTGTAAAATGGCAAACAAATCTGCTGAACACAGTCACTTTCCATGGAAGCACATTGTAGGTTTTGCACTTTCTATTGTTTTGACCCTGCTGGCTCTATGGGTTGCAGTGTATACTGAATTGAGTCCATCAGCAAAACTTTGGATCATTTTCGGCTTCGCCTTCATTCAGGCGGCGCTTCAGCTCCTCATGTTCATGCACATGACAGAGAGCGAAAACGGCAGTATCCAAGTCGGAAACACGCTGTTCGGATTCTTCGGCGCGATCGTTATCGTACTTGGTTCCATCTGGATTTTCGCAGCTCACTATCACCATGGTGACCATATGGACGGAAATCCTCCTGGAGGCGCTGAACACTCAGAGCATTCAGGCCACAACGAATAATACAAAAACCCTCTTCGTTAGAAGAGGGTTTTTAGTATAAGCTAAAATCCCGAAATGAAATTTTGTTTTTGAATTTTCATTGGACGAGCAGTGGAGCACTTTTCACAGGATGTGGTGATGGCGGTGTTTAAGGCCAAGACGCCTGGGCGATTAGCCATAACCCGTGAGCACCAACGCGCAGGACTGACAACGAATGCGCGGGCTTGTCGACACACTGAAACCCCTCTTCGTTAGAAGAGGGGTTTATGCTGTTTTCAGCTGTTGCTTCGCTTTCTGCGAAGATACGGAAGACCGTAAATGATAAACGCGGCGATATGAGCGACAATGACGTTGACGGCAAACAAGATAATCATGAGAGTGTGTCCTAGTGGAGAAAGGCTTTCTGTTGCGTAGAAGAAGAAGAATACCCACATTAAGATGATTGGCGGAATAGCAGAGAGTGCGACTTTTTTGTTATCAAGCCATATAAAGAGTGGTGTTGCGCTGGCAACCAATAAATAAGCAAAAAACATGTCCATCATACCCGTCTCCTTTCATTTTGTGATAACGTTTACAAAAATGAAATAGAGGAACTGAGTTGTGTCTGTTTTATGGTTGTTTTGTGAACATTCTGTTACAATTATTATACCATGTTTTCCAGAAATTGATACGTGTTTTTACAGAAATGGACTGGATCTATCGTCTTATTTTTTAGATTCATTTGCTAGGAGAAAATATAGAGATCGAGCTTAGGTATTTCTTTGAATTAAAATGATTTAAAGGAAACAGTAAGTTGTATGAGCGTTTTAGGAACGACACACATTTTTACATTCACTTTTAAAAACCCATTGGAATAGGGTTTTTTTATTTCGAAAGTTTTGTGTCAATCGAAACATTTCGGTTTATGATACGTCATATTTCGTGTAGCTGAAAAAGTGTCGTATGCGCGCAAAAAACATAAATGGAAGCGAGCTTCACGTGTCATCTTGAACGTGGTTCATGTATAATAAACATTAGTGATTTTCCGATGAAAATGTAAGGCGGGATAGAATGAGTCGATATAAGAAGCAGCAAAACCCCTTTTATCAGGGGGATTTGATTTTTATATTTGGTGTGTTTTTTATTATAAGCGTAGTATCAATTTATGCTGCTGGTCAATTTGGACAGTATGGGAACACGGATTGGATACAGCAAATTGTGTTTTATTTATTGGGAGCTGTTGCCATCACAGTGCTATTGTACTTTGATTTAGAACAGCTTGAAAAATTAAGTTTATATATTTTTATCATTGGTATTTTATCTTTGATTATTCTTAAGATCAGTCCTGAGTCCATCGCACCTGTCATTAAAGGCGCAAAAAGTTGGTTTAGGTTTGGGAGAATAACCATACAGCCGTCAGAGTTCATGAAGGTTGGTTTGATTATGATGCTAGCTTCAGTCATCGGAAAAGCCAATCCTAAAGGAGTCCGGACGCTTAGAGATGATATTCACCTGTTATTAAAGATTGCGGGTGTCGCAGTTATCCCTGTTGGTCTTATCCTGATGCAAGATGCTGGGACTGCGGGAATATGTATGTTTATCGTTCTTGTAATGGTTTTTATGTCAGGGATCAATTGGAAACTGATAACAATCATTGCTGGTTCAGGTATCTTACTCATTTCATTAATTTTATTAGTAATGATAAACTTTCCCGACGCTGCTAAATCAGTCGGAATACAGGAATATCAAATTAAGAGGGTTACTTCTTGGGTTTCTGATTCAAATGACACACAGAATGATGATAGCGGGTGGCAAGTTGATCAAGCTATCATGGCTATAGGATCTGGTGGCATTTTAGGAAATGGCATTTCTGATTTAAAGGTTTATGTTCCAGAAAGTACAACTGACTTCATCTTCTCTATAATAGGTGAATCCTTTGGATTTTTAGGCTGTGCCTTTGTCGTCATCATGTTCTTCTTCTTAATCTACAGGCTTGTCGTTCTGATTGACAAAATACATCCGTTTAACCGTTTCGCTTCTTTCTTTTGCGTTGGCTATACGGCGTTAATAGTGATTCACACATTCCAGAATATCGGAATGAACATCGGCATTATGCCTGTTACCGGGATTCCGTTGCTGTTTGTCAGCTACGGGGGAAGCTCTACACTTTCCACGCTGATCGGCTTCGGGATTGTGTATAATGCAAGTGTGCAGCTGACGAAATACAGAAGTTATCTCTTTAATTCATAATATGCAGACAGCCTTGAAAAAGGCTGTCTTTTTTATTAAAGAGCATTTCGCTTTTGAGTTGACTATTTTTCGGATATGATAAAAAGAGATAAGGAGGTTCTTGTGATGAATAACACAATCGAAACCATTTTAAATCATCGGTCGATCCGGTCTTTTACTGATCAGCTTTTGACAGCTGAAGAAATTGATATATTAGTGAAGAGTGCGCAGGCTGCGTCTACGTCCAGTTATGTTCAAGCGTATTCGATTATTGGGGTTTCCGATCCTGAGAAAAAACGTGAGCTGTCTGTGCTTGCCGGAAATCAGCCTTACGTTGAGAACAACGGGCACTTTTTTGTATTTTGCGCGGACTTGCACCGCCACCAAAAACTGGCTGAGGAAAAAGGCGAAAATATTTCTGAGCTGCTCGAAAATACGGAAATGTTTATGGTTAGCCTGATTGATGCGGCACTGGCAGCTCAAAACATGAGCATTGCCGCAGAATCAATGGGGCTTGGCATTTGTTATATCGGCGGCATTCGGAATGAATTGGACAAGGTGACAGAGGTGTTGCAAACGCCTGACCATGTGCTTCCGCTTTTCGGTCTGGCAGTAGGCCATCCTGCAAACCTATCCGGCAAAAAACCGAGATTGCCTAAGCAGGCTGTCTATCATGAGAATACGTATAATGTAAACGCAGATGATTTCCGCAAAACCATGAATGCGTATGATCAAACCATTTCTGATTATTATAGAGAAAGAACAAACGGACAGCGGGAAGAAACGTGGTCTGATCAGATTTTGAACTTTATGAAGCAGAAACCGCGTACCTATTTAAATGACTATGTAAAAGATAAAGGCTTTAATAAAAACTAAAGTAAACCTCTCCGCTTCGGAGAGGTTTTTATGTTTCACGTGTAACATATTCCGACAAATAGAGACATGGTATCACAAATAATTAGCGAATGATCGGGAAACACTGATAAGCAGTGTGAGCGGCTTCGGAGAAAAAATAAGGGATTAGTGATACGATGAGGATGAGGTGGTAGGGATGATTTCATTAAGTATATTAGATCAATCTCCAGTATCTGAGAAAAGTTCTGCAGAAACAGCCTTACAGCAAACCGTTGCGCTTGCGAAAGCTGCTGAGGACCTTGGATATAAGAGATTTTGGGTGTCTGAGCATCACTTTTCAAAGCGGCTGGCAGGATCAAGCCCTGAGGTGCTGATTAGTCATATAGCAGCGAAAACGGAGCGAATCCGTGTTGGATCAGGCGGAGTCATGCTGCCGCATTACAGCGCTTATAAAGTAGCAGAGAATTTCCGTGTGCTGGAGGGGCTGACACCGGGAAGAATTGATCTGGGGCTTGGCAGAGCACCAGGTGGAATGCCGATTGCATCATGGGCGCTCAATGACGGCGGGAAGCGCAATGCCGATCAGTATCCGCAGCAAATCAAGGAACTAACCATGTATTTGCATGATTTGGCGGATGACAAACATCGTTTTCCGAATCTGACGGCCGCGCCGCATATTTCCACCGCGCCGGATGTGTGGCTGCTTGGCTCATCTGGAGAAAGCGCGCTGCTCGCCGCTGATTCAGGCGCTGGCTATATGTTTGCCCACTTTATCAATGGAGAGGGCGGAGAGGATACTGTCAGACAGTATAAGAGACGATTTAAACCGTCTGTGTTAGGTGATACGGCCCGAGCGGCAGTTGCTGTTTTTGTTCTTTGTGCTGACACGGAGGATAAGGCAGAGGAGCTTGCAGCCGTGCTTGATTTTACGATATTGGCAGGGGAGCAGGGCATTCCTTTAGAAGGAGTTCCTTCGTATGAAGCTGTTCGGGAAAATACGTACTCCCCCTATGAACAGAGACGAATTGCGGATAACCGAAATCGAATGATTGTCGGCACGAAAGAACAGGTGAAGGAGCAACTGTTAGCTTTGAGTAAGGCGTATGGAACTGAGGAAATCATGGCGGTAACCATTACGCATAATTTTGAAGATAAGCTCCGTTCTTACCGCTTGTTGCAGGAGGCATTTGCGAATTAATCTGAAGAAAGCCCCGCCGATTCGGCAGGGCTTCTTATTATTCAACGATAAAAGGCTCTTCAGTCAGAACTTGGCTTGATTTGCCTTTGTTTGCGGCATAGGCGAGCAAGTAATATTCTCCGGCAGGAAGCTTGGTTCCGCCATTGATCGTGCCGTTCCAGTCAAAGTACTGGTAGCCCTTATCTTGATTTTTATAAATGCCGGCTTGGCCTGCAAAATCAAGGTTGCTGTCATAGACAAGGAATGCCAGCTCTTCTGCTCCTGCAGGAAGGTAGGTTTCAATCTGATAGGTGCCTTGTACAGACCCTTCGCTGACGGAGACAGATGTTACTCTCGGATAATCCGGCTCTTTAACAATTAGCAATGTAGGTACCTTGGCGACGGTTTTTCCGCCTTCTCTGACGATAACCGTTCCTTCATAGGTGCCAGCTTTTGTTTTCTTTTTATTGACCTTCACTTTTGCAGTGGCTTTTCCGGTTTTATGTGCCGGAATCACAACTCGGCTTGTGCCGGATGTGGAGATGCCGCTGTCGTTAAATGAGTATTCAAGTGTGTATGACTTTCTAATGGAAGATTGGTTTTCAATCGTAAACGTTTCTTTTTTCGTTTCGTTTTCGCTTTCCTTCAAGAACGTGCCGTATGAATAGCTTCCAGGTGAGACGAGCGAGTCGGCTTTGATCGCGTTCATGATTCTCGCGCTGCCTGCACCTTGGGCGTTATGCGGATACACTTCTCCGTCGCCATCCTTTAAGGTGACAGCAGTATTCATGATGGCGGCTTTGATCTGTTCAACGCTCCATTTTGGTTTGGCTTGTTTGATAACGGCAACCGCTCCGGCAATATGAGGAGAAGCCATGCTTGTTCCTTGTTTTGATCCGTACCCGTATGGGTTGTTAGGATCGTGTGTCGGAATGGTGCTGACGATATTGACGCCTGGTGCGGAAATATCAGGCTTAATCATCCATGTATCCATAACAGGGCCGCGTGATGAGAAATCAGCCACTTGCTCACCGAGCGATTTTGAGACACTTAGCCCGAATGTTGCTTTCGTTTCACCGGCTTTCACGGCGCTGACGAGTTTTTCACCGTCTTCTAATGAAAGCTTAATTGTTGGCACAGACATGCCTGGCACATCGGATTCAATTTCTCCAGAGAGGTTGTTATACACAACCATGCCGATGGCGCCGGCTTTTTTTGCATTATCGGCTTTATCCACAAACGAAATGCTGCCCCGTTTGACAACGGCGACTTTGCCTGTCAAATCTTTTCCTTCAAAATCCTTTTCTTCGCCGATTCCCGCTTCAACAAGCTCAACTTCTTTGTTATTAAGCGCTTTGACGTCGTCCTCTTTGTCATAGCCCATCACTTTTGCTGAAGCGTAGGAGCCGAAAGTGACGGCATATTCGTTGAGCGGCAGCTGGGTCGCACCGACGGAAATCGCTTCTCTTGATGTGCCAGGCGATCCGACTGTCCAGCCGTTCGGTCCGCTGTTGCCGTTTGACGTAACCGCGACAACGCCTTCTGACATGGCCCAGTCAAGCGCTGTGCTTGTCGCCCAGTCCGGGTTGTTTAAAGAGTTTCCAAGAGACAGGTTCATCACATCTGCTCCGTCCTGTACAGCACGTTCCACGCCGGCAATGACGTTTTCCGTTGTGCCGCTTCCGCCAGGGCCTAACACGCGGTAAGCGAGAAGTGTGGCATCAGGCGCAACCCCTTTAATCGTTCCGTTTGCGGCTACAGTTCCGGCTACGTGTGTTCCGTGGTCTGTTGCTCCGCCCCTCGGATCACCTGTTGGTGTTTCTTTTGGATCGTAATCATTGTCTACAAAATCGTATCCTTTATATTGTCCGAAGTTTTTCTTCAGATCAGGGTGATTGTATTCAACCCCGGTATCAATAATGGCTACCTTGACGCCTTTTCCTGTATAGCCTAAATCCCATGCATCGTTTGCTCCGATATACGGCGCGCTGTCATCCATTTGCGGAGATACGGCGTCCTCGGAGATCGTGACGTCTTTATCCTTCATATTGTCTGTTTTATACGTGACGTTCGGGTATACTGCCTTAACATCTTTTACCGCGAGAAGTTTTGGAATCTCATTAGCTGGGAGCTTCATAGAAAAGCCTGAGAATACCTGCTCATATTCCCGGTTTACTTTCCCGTTTTTCACCGCTTTGACGGCTTTGTTTTTTGCTTTGGTGCGAGCGGTTTTCAGCTTGCTTTTCGTTTGGCTTTCTCCCGCTTCCTTCGCCTCTGCCAAGGATTTTTCTTTTAATTCCACGATAACGGTTGTTTTTTTGCTTGTTGTCATATCGATATCACCGAATATCTCGGCTTTTTCCATGTCAGCCGATATTTTTGAAGAAGCCGGAGCTGCCTGTACTCCTGTCATACCTGTGGATAACGTAAAAAATACAACAAAACTTAGAAGCAGAGAGCGAATGATCCCCTTATTCAATGTGTTTCCCCCTTTGTGTTTTAGAAAAAATGTTAAAGACCTAGTATATATTTCTTGAAAATTCAAAAAAATCCTTGTGTCATTTGGACTGTTTACTGGATTTTGTTTGTGTACAACGAAGGAGTTATACACAGAACCCTGTGCATAAGTGAATAAACCTGTGTATATATATAGTTGGGAATGTACGTTCTTATACAAAATATAGAAGGGGTTTGTGGACATGTGGATATCTATTGTGATTAAGTTGTTCTTATCTTTGGGATAACTTGTGTATAAAGTTTTTAAAGCATTTCTCCAATTTTCATTTCAATTCTTTCAGCTTTCAACAAAACTTCTAAAAACTAGTTGGTTTTTTCACTCATATTGTGACAAAGAATTCTCTTTCCGCAGTCTATTATAGAGTCATGAGTTTTGCTAGAGCCGCTAGTTTGCGAGAAAAGAAATCGGCCGTCTTTTCCCGCGGGCTGCGGCTGAGAAAACGGGCTGCTAAAAGGCTGCCTGCCAAAAAGAAGCGGAGGGATGTTTTTCTATGAAACGTTTGCTTGTATCTTTACGGGTGTGGATGGTCTTTTTGATGAACTGGGTGATGCCGGACAGAAAAACTGCGGCTGCCGCGGTCTATTCGGCGCAGCGTACATACCAAAGGAAAGCGGCGGTGCAGGCCGCGGGACTTGTTTCGTTTTATGAGTGGCGGATGGCTGTGAATGAGGAAGAAAAACAGAAAGCGAAAGCCTCGGCGCTTTATAAAAGAAGATGTTTGCAAGCCTTCAAGGAATCGCCAAAGCAGGAGAGAGCTGGCCCGCATCTTTACATGGCGGTCAAAAGGAGGTAAAATCCCAGTCAAAAGCTAATTGGCGGGAGAGATAGCCTCTTGAAAATCTATAAAGTACTAAACAACAATGCGGCTTTAATAATAGAGGGTGATCAGGAAAAAATCGTGATGGGTCCGGGAATCGCTTTTCAAAAAAAGAAAAATGACCTCATCCCTTTAAATAAAGTGGAAAAGATCTTTGTCGTGCACGACGAGAATGAAAAGTTTAAACAAATCCTGCAAACGCTGCCGGAGGAGCATATTGAAATAGCTGAGGATATCATCAGCTATGCGGAAGGGGAGCTCGCGGCGCCGCTGAGCGACCACATTCATATCGCGCTTTCTGACCATTTGTCCTTTGCGATCGAAAGGATTCAAAATGGGCTGCTTGTGCAGAATAAATTGCTGCATGAGATAAAAGCGCTCTATAAAAAAGAATACGAGATCGGCCTGTGGGCGATCGGACATGTAAAAGAGACATTGGGCGTGTCTCTTCCTGAAGATGAAGCGGGTTATATTGCCCTTCACATCCATACGGCGAAGATGGATGCGGAGAGCATGTATTCAGCGCTGAAGCATACGACCATGATCAAAGAAATGATAGAGAAAATAGAACAATATTTTAATAGAAAGGTGGATGAAAACAGCATTTCCTATCAACGGCTCGTCACGCATTTGAGATACGCAGTCAGCCGGTTGGAATCAAATGAAGCGCTCCATCGTATGGACGAGGAGATGCTTTATTTCATCCAAAAAAAGTATTCATTTGCCTATCAATGTGCGCTTGAGCTGGCGGAGTTTTTAAAAAGTGAATATCAATTACATTTGCCGGAGTCCGAGGCCGGCTATATCACGCTGCATGTCCAGCGTCTTCAAGATCTCTCGGAATAACCGCTTTGACTTGCAGAGAGTGATCTCTGGAAGTTTTTTTTATTTATCGGGATTGAGCGTGTAGTACATCCAGCCCATCATGACCATTCCCGCGGTCAGGTTGCCGAGTGTAACGGGAATTAAGTTTCTGACTGCTCCCATTACTGTCACTGTATCAGGGTGCTCGATCAAAAGTGAGATGGCAAATGTGCACATATTGGCAATGCTGTGTTCAAAGCCGGAAATAAAGAAGCAGAAAACAAAAAGCATCATGGTAAAGAGCTTTGCCCCTTCTCCTTTAAGAGACATTGGAATGAAAAAGGCGAGGCATACAAGCCAATTGCACAGCATTCCTCTGACAAACAGTTCGGAAGCGGGCGGCTCCATTTTGTGCTCTGCCAGATGAATCAAAAAGGAATGAACAGAAGCCTCCTCAAAAAGTCCTGTCGCGCTGATCAGAATGGCAAATAGAATGGCGCCGATCAAATTGCCGGCATAGCTTGTCATCCACATGTACAGGGTGTCTCGCCAGCGAATTTTTTTTTGGAGCGCGGTATAAGTGAAATAAAAAGTGTTGCCGGTAAATAAATCTCCGCCTCCGTAAGCAATCAGCAGAATAGCGGCCCCGAATGTGACAGCGGCTGCCGGAAAAGCAAACGGAGAATCAGCCATAGTGAAATAACTGCCTGTTTTGCTTGCGGCTGTAATGCCGAATCCAATAAACATGCTGGCCAAAATGGATCTGAGCACATAACGGATTTTGCTAGAAACAAATATGTTTAGTTTGTTCAAAGCGTACTGTTCAACTTTTTGCAATGCTTGAGTTTCCATTGTTTTTTCCTGCTTTCTTTGATGGTTGAGCATAGTATAGCACGTTATTGTGAAATATTTCACAATTAATTTTTACGAATTTTTGTCTAATTGTTTTATCAAACTATTTAACTAAAAAACAGTTGACGAAAACGCTATCATGATTTATGATGAAAGCGTATTCTTAATCTAAATAAGCGGGATTGTGACTGGTAAAGCAGGCAAGACCTAAAATTTGCGTAAATGAAAAAGGATCGCTGTGTCCTTTATTCGTTGGCGAATTTTAGGTCTTTTTTGTTTAAAGAAAAGGGGGAGAAACAGATGGATTACAAAGAGACTGCAAAACGCCTCATTGAACTTCTCGGGGGAAAAGATAACATTATTAGCGCGGCTCATTGTGCAACAAGACTGCGTTTAGTGATGAAAGATGAATCAAAGATAGATCAAGCACAAGTAGAAGAGCTTGATGGCGTAAAAGGCGCGTTCAGCAGCTCTGGCCAGTACCAGATTATTTTCGGAACAGGCCTTGTCAATAAGGTGTACGATGCTTTTTCTAAGGAAGCCGATATTGAGCGTGAAGAACACGTAAATCACCAGGATGCAGCAAAAGAAAAATTGAATCCCGCTGCGAGATTTGCGAAAACGCTTTCTAATATTTTTGTTCCAATCATCCCGGCTATTGTGGCCAGCGGCCTATTAATGGGATTATTGGGTATGGTCAATGCGTTTCATTGGATGAGCAAGGATTCTGCGCTGCTCCAGCTGCTCGACATGTTCTCAAGTGCGGCATTCATTTTCTTGCCGATTTTAATCGGGGTCAGTGCTTCAAAAGAGTTTGGAAGCAACCCTTACTTGGGAGCAGTCATCGGAGGTATTATGATTCATCCGACACTTTTGAATCCTTGGGGGTTGGCCGAAGCAACCCCTGATTATATGCATCTGTTCGGGTTTGATATCGCGCTTCTCGGCTATCAGGGAACTGTTATTCCTGTCTTGTTGGCGGTTTATGTGATGAGCAAGGTAGAGAAATGGACAAGAAAAGTAGTTCCGCATGCGGTAGATTTGCTTGTTACACCTTTTGTTACAGTGATTGTCACCGGGTTTGTCGCTTTTATCGCGATTGGTCCTTTGGGCAGAGCGCTTGGCTCCGGGATTACGGTTGCTTTAACTTATGTATATGACCATGCCGGTTTTGTTGCGGGTCTGATTTTCGGGGGCATGTATTCACTCATCGTTTTGACAGGCGTTCATCACAGCTTCCATGCGATTGAGGCAGGGCTTATTGCAGATATAGGCAAAAACTACTTGCTGCCAATCTGGTCAATGGCGAATGTCGCACAGGGCGGCGCCGGCCTTGCCGTCTTCTTTATGGCGAAAAAGGCAAAGACAAAAGAAATCGCGCTTCCGGCTGCATTTTCCGCTTTTCTCGGCATTACTGAGCCAGTCATATTCGGAGTCAATCTTCGCTACCGAAAACCGTTTATCGCTGCGATGATCGGCGGTGCATTGGGCGGTGCATATGTCGTCTTTACACATGTTGCTGCAAACGCTTACGGGTTAACGGGGATACCGATGATCGCCATTGCTGCGCCGTTTGGCATTGGCAACTTGATTAACTATCTGATTGGAATGGCCATTGCAGGAGTGTCAGCGTTCATCGCAGCGTTTATCATGAAGATTAATGAAGATGAGGGGAGAAAAAAATGACATCACATGATCAGGAGCTTCGTCGCCGGGCATATGAAGAAGTGGACAAAAAAGAGCGGATCGCTAACAGCGATCCGCATCGCCAGCATTTTCATATCATGCCGCCGGTTGGGCTGCTGAATGACCCGAATGGCGTATTGCATTGGAAGGGCAGCTATCATGTGTTTTTCCAGTGGCAGCCGTTTCAGACAGGGCATGGAGCGAAATTTTGGGGGCATTATACGACACAGGATATGGTGAATTGGAAGCGGGAAGAGATTGCGCTCGCTCCAAGTGATTGGTTCGATAAAAACGGTTGCTACTCGGGCAGCGCTGTCACCAAAGACGGCCGGCTTTATCTGTTTTACACTGGAAATGTCAAGGATCACGATGGGAATCGAGAGACGTATCAGTGCCTTGCTGTATCTGACGACGGGCTGACCTTTGAGAAAAAGGGTGTCGTCGCCCGCCTCCCGGAAGGATACACGGCGCATTTTCGCGATCCTAAGGTATGGGAGCATGAAGGCACATGGTATATGGTAATCGGTGCGCAAACAGAGAATATGCAAGGACACGCTGTGTTGTTTGCTTCTGGTAACCTGACAGAATGGAAATTTCTCGGCCCGATAACCGGCGCAGGCTTCAATGGGCTGGACGATTTTGGGTACATGTGGGAATGCCCTGATTTGTTTTCTCTTCAAGGGTCCGACGTGCTGATCGTCTCACCTCAAGGGCTTGAGGCTGATGGTTTTCGTTATCAGAACGTATATCAATCAGGTTATTTTGTCGGTCGTCTCGATTATAACAAGCCTGAACTGAAGCATGGCGATTTTACAGAGCTTGATCAAGGCTTTGATTTTTACGCGCCACAAACACTTGAAGATGATCAGGGAAGGCGCATTTTATTTGCATGGATGGCTGTGCCTGATCAGGATGAAGGGTCTCATCCGACGATTGACTATCACTGGATCCACTGTATGACCTTGCCGAGACAGCTGACGCTATCAGGCCAAAAGCTGATTCAGCAGCCGCTGCCTGAGTTGAAAGCCATGCGCAGGAATGAGAAGAAAATGCAAATCGACATGCATGGATCATCTGGTACGCTTCCAGTTGAAAATCCTGAAAGAGCTGAGATCTTGATCGAAGACATTGATACACAGTCCGGCTTTTCAATCAGTATCCGTGGAGCGGCTGCGTTCTCCTTTGATAAGGAGGAGGGCATTGTGACGCTGGAGCGAACGAGCTTCGACGAAAAACGAACAGAAGCCAGACATTGCCGCATCAAGAATTTGCATACTGTGCACATGTTTATTGACGCGTCATCTGTAGAAATTTTTATCAATAATGGGGAAGAGGTCTTTAGTGCAAGATATTTTCCTTTCCCGGGAAATCATGAAATAACAGCCAACTCGACCGGAAAATCTAAAATGGACGTCGTAATTTGGACACTTATGTAGAAAATCCTTCTATTTTCTTATGTGAAAGCTGTGCCATCTGTGCTATTCTTCAACGATAACCTACTATTTTTTTCTGTAAAAGGAGTTGTTTTCTTGAATATACATGAACAGAAGATAACACCGGAATGTTTGGAAAAGGCTGCGGACCAAGTTGAAGATAAGCGGGAAGAATATAAGGATGTACTGCTTCAGCTGAAAAAAATGCTTGGCGGGACAACACCGCATAGTGAAACGGCAGAAATTCTTTCGCGAGCATATGAGCAAATGAAGGAATATGCACTTTTTATTCAGTCGATTGAAGCATTTTTGAGGAAATCTGCGAATAATTTAAAAGTCAAATAAACAGGCTGCCTCTGTGTAAGGCAGCCTGTTTTGTTTATGATTGTTTATTCAGGCGTAGCGCAGAATGCTTCGTAGGTCCTACATACTGGTTTAGCGGGAAGGATTCTTTAATGGCAGCAGTAATGAATTCTTTCGCTGCGTAAATGGCTTCTTTAACTTCTGCGCCTTTGGCGAGCTCCGCTGTCACTGCTGCTGAGAAGGTACAGCCTGCGCCATGTGTATAAGGTGTATTGATCATTTCGCTTTCAAGGACTTCCGCGGTTTCTCCGTCATAGAGAACATCAACGGCTTTTTCGTGTTTAAGTTTGCCCCCGCCGGTAATAACAACATATTGAGCGCCGAGTGCGTGAATTTTTTTCGCGGCTTCGATCATATCGTCAACTGTTTTTAATTCATCCATGCCGCTGAGCTGGCTGGCTTCAAACAAATTCGGCGTAATGACTGTGGCTAGCGGCGCTAGTTGTTCACGCAGGGCTTGGGCGTGCTCCGGATAAAGGACTTCATTTGCTCCTTTGCAAACCATGACTGGGTCAATGACCACATTTTTTAATTGTTTTTCTTTGATCGTTTTTGCCGCAAGCTCGATAATATCAACGGTTGGCAGCATTCCTGTTTTCATGGCGTCCACTCCGATGCCGTCCGTAATCGTTGCCAGCTGGGCGCGGATTGTATCAATATCGATCGGGAACACTTGATGGTCCCAGCTGTTGTTCGGGTCCATCGCAACGACCACCGTTAAAGCGGTCATCCCGTATACGTTTTTTTCTTGAAATGTTTTTAAATCAGCTTGAATCCCAGCGCCGCCGCTGGAATCTGAGCCGGCAATGGTGAGTGCTTTATGCATAGACATGTCTTGAACCTCCATCATGTTTTGTCTTTCATTATAGTTAGATTTTCTCTGTATCACAATATAGAAGACCTATAGGAATCATTTGACAATACCAATGAGCTTTCGTAAAATGCTACATAAGAAAACTAGGTAGGGGTTTTGTGATGTTAAATCGTGAGCTGGTGAAGGGCAGCACTGTTATTTTGATATTGACGCTTCTGAACGATCGGCCGATGTACGGCTATGAGCTTGTAAAAGAAATGGGAAGCCGCAGCGGAAATGAACTGCAGATGAAAGAAGGGACCTTGTATCCTTCTCTTCACAAGCTTGAACGTCAAGGGTTTATTTCTTCATATTGGGAGAAGCAGGAGAAAGGGCCGGACCGTAAATATTACCGGATTACAGATGAAGGCAAAGAGGTGCTTGCGGAACGCACGAAGGAATGGAGTATATTTTCTGCTATGATGAACCGAATGCTGAAGCGGGGCGGGCAGAATGGATAAAGAAACGTATTTATTTGAAATCAAAAACGGGCTTAAGAAAATCCCTGAGGCGAGGCAGTAGTAGAAGAGATTGAGAGCCATATTGAACACCATTTGTTCCACTCTTTTCAGGAAGGGAAGAGTGAGGCGGAAGCCATGCAGGCGTTATTACATGATTTCGGGACGCCTGCTGACATTGTTCATTCGTTTAAAAAAGAACAGCCTGTAACGTTCCGTTCGTTTTTGATGTTCCATCTTTTCTGTAACAGCGCACTACTCGCTGTCGGCATTGCGATTACGATAATGCATGTATGGCTTGAATCACCGACTGTTCATGCGATATGGAAAGGCCTTTCTGTTTCTGTATGGCTGATCTTAGCTATATATGTCATCTACTGGATGCTGATTGGGTATCAAGGAGTGAGGGAGTTTGGTAAACGCGGAGAACAGCTTGTTTTATATACGATTCTAATCTCTATGGTGCCAAACATCGTTTTTATGCTAACTTTTCTGTTTAATGTCATCCCTGCTCCACTGTTTGAATCCATGCTGACACCTGGGTTTGTTGGAACTTGTGCTTGTGCAACGCTGTTATTTCCGTTATTTGGCCAAATGGGGTGTTATATTGGCAGGCGTCAGCTTGCCTGATTTTTTAGGTGCATACATAGGATTACTATGTAAGGATGGTGTTTGTTGTGAAGCTTAATTCTTGTTTGTATGGTTTTGTAGCTCATGGAGCAGTATTTTTACTTACTGGCGGCTGTATGCTCTTGGCTATGGCAGCCAGCTTGCCTATCGTTTTTCTGTTTGATTGGCTGCCTGATGTTGTATTTACAACCGGTGCTATTCTTTTTCTGTTATGTTCATATGCTTACGTATGGTTTTTGGGAGTCAGGTTTGCATATAATCAGAAAATGCGCCTGTTTGATGTTCAATTAGGGTCCTTTGTGTTGCTGGCCTTCATGGTATCTTTGTATTTACTAGATGGATCAAGTATGACAGACATAGTAAGGAATTGGGACGATGGAGGCTGTGCTTTTGTTCCGCCGGCTTTTTCATTCTTATGCTTTACTTATGCGCTGGTGCTGCTGCCGGTTTATCAATCTAAGCTGTGGCATCTGATCCTTCCGAATGGCGTCCGCCTGAAAGATTTCTTTCATGTCTTTGGAGATCTGACACTGATCATGGTGCTTCTGATTGGTGCCACTTTACTGTTTCTATCATTCTAGTTTGCCGTTTCGGTAGGATATTCCCACTGATCTCCTGTTCAATATATGTTTTAATAGTACATGACTATGAAAATGAGAAGGAGAGCATCATGAAAATTTCTATTGTAATTGTGACCTATAATCGGATTCCGGCTTTGTGTGAGCTTCTGGAGTCGATTTCGCAGCAGACCTTGAAGCCGTACGAAATTATTATTGTAAATGATGCCGGGGAATCGGTCGTGCCGGTCAAAGCACTGTATCGGGAGCTTCCGATTGCCGTCATCAATTTAGAAAAGAACTCGGGGCATGTGGCTGCGAGAAATGCTGGTGTAAAAGAGGCATCTGGCGATTGCATTATGCTTTGTGATGACGATGATTTCTTTACACCGGGGCATGTGGAGAGAATGGCGAAGGAAATAGAAACGGCAGATTTTGTTCATTCTGATGCGGAAATTGTCTCGTTTGAAGAGAAAAATGGAACAAGATATCCAGTTTCGCGGAAGCTGTTTGCTTATACCGCTGACTACGAGGATATGAGAGTGTTCTCTACATACGTGCCGTCGGGCAGCATGTACAGACGTTTTCTGCATGATGAAATCGGGTATTTCGATGCTGATGTGCACAATTATTGGGATTGGGATTTTTATTTGCGCGCGGCGAAGGAGTACCGGGTGAAGCGTGTCCCTTGCGCGAGTGTGATTTATGCCTTCAGTGACGCGGGAGACAATCAGTCCGCGGACCTTGGCGCTAAACGGAAACAATATTTGGATCGTTTAAGTGAAAAGCACGGACTCGGGGAACTGCCGACGAAAAACTTTGCCGTCCTGCTTGAAGAGCCTGATATGAAAAGACGGGAAGCACAAAGTGAGATCGTTTGGGATGGGAAACCTGTCTATTCCAGACTTCATCGTTCGTGAGGGAGGCCTGAACCTTGAAACAGCTTTTACAGGACAGCTGGTGGAATCAGCTGAAGGAAGAGTTTGAAAAACCATATTATCATGAGCTTAGAGAAATGCTGAAGAGGGAATACGCGGAGCAAACGATTTATCCGGACAGCCGGGATATTTTTAATGCGCTGCATTATACCCCGTACGATGATGTCAAGGTCGTCATTCTCGGCCAAGATCCGTATCACGGGCCGGGACAGGCTCAAGGTTTAAGCTTCTCCGTAAAGCCGGGTGTGAAGCAGCCGCCTTCATTAAAAAATATCTTTCTAGAGCTGCAGCAGGACATCGGGTGCAGCATCCCGAATCACGGATCGCTTGTCAGCTGGGCAAAGCAAGGGGTTCTATTGCTGAATACTGTGCTGACAGTAAGGCGCGGACAGGCAAATTCCCATAAGGGAAAAGGCTGGGAGCATCTGACGGACAGGGTTATTGATGTTCTGAATGAAAGAGAGCGGCCGGTTGTCTTTATTTTGTGGGGGCGGCATGCTCAAATGAAAAAAGAACGGATCAACACGTCCAAACATTTTATCATTGAATCTACGCATCCCAGCCCGTTCTCTGCAAGAAACGGATTTTTCGGGAGCAGGCCGTTCTCCCGGGCGAATGCATGCTTGGAGAAAATGGGAGAGGCCCCGATTGATTGGTGTATACCAGATTTGTAAAAAAAAGCGCAGGTGTTCTGCGCTTTTTATTTAAGTACTTTCCGAATCAGTCTCAGCCCGTTTTTGGAGGAAGGATAACGAAATGAGAAGTCGAAGCGGTTCGTTTGTTTGACGACGCTTTTTTTGTGCGTAAATGTGTTGAAACTGTCAAATCCGTGATAGCTGCCGATGCCGCTTTCTCCGACGCCGCCGAATGGCAAATACGGTGTCGCGACGTGCATTAATGTATCATTGACACAGCCTCCGCCAAACGACAGGTTTTCTAAAACTGCCCGCTCGATTTCTTTATGTGTGGTGAAGACATACAGAGCGAGCGGCTTTGGGCGTGATTGGACTTTCTCAATGACTTCGCTGATATCGCTGTATGTAAAGAGTGGAAGAATCGGCCCGAAAATCTCCTCCTGCATTACTGAAGAGTCATCCTTCACTTGCTCAAGAATTGTCGGCGCTATTTTGTAGTGTTCAGAATCAAACTGTCCGCCTGTGAGCGGGACGCCATCATTCAGAAAGCTGAGCAGCCGCTGATAGTGGCGCTCACTGACGATTTTGCCGTACTGCGGATTACGTTCGGGCTGAGGGCCGTAAAATGTAATGATTGCACGTTTCATTTCTTCTATGAGCTTGTTTTTGACGTCTTCGTGGACAAATAAATAATCCGGAGCGATGCAGGTTTGTCCTGCATTCGTGAATTTCCCGAAGATAATGCGTTTGGCGGCAAGCCGTATGTCAGCATCCTTATGGACAATGCACGGGCTTTTGCCGCCGAGCTCCAAGGTAACGGGAATTAATTGTTTGGCAGCAGCCTCCATGACAATTTTTCCCACGGCAACGCTGCCGGTAAAGAAAATATAGTCAAAGGGCTGCTGTAATAATGCTGTGCTGACGTCAGGCCCGCCTTCTGCCATAGCGACATAATCATTCGGAAAAACGCTGCTAATGAGCTTGGAAAGAACGGCCGAAACAGCCGGCGTATATTCTGAAGGTTTGATAACGACCGTGTTCCCGGCGGCAATAGCTCCAATCAAGGGAGATAGCGCCAGCTGCAGGGGATAATTCCAAGGTGCAATCACCAAAACGGTTCCATACGGCTCAGGGATGATGATGCTTTTGGAGCCTAGATGAGTCAGCGGCGTTTTGACTCGTTTCGGCTTGATCCATTTCCCCAGCCGTTTCATCACAAAGCTGATTTCCTCCAACACAATTCCAATTTCTGTCGTGTACGCCTCCTGTTCAGATTTGTGGAGATCCTGATAGAGAGCGGCTGTTAAATCGGCTTCATGTGTTTTAATCGCTTGTTTCAGCTTTTGCAAAATATCAAGTCTCGATTCAAGCGGTCTCGTATGCCCCGCGGCAAAATAGGCTTTATGCTTGCTGACGATAATGGGGATGCTGTTCATTCCGTCGCTCCTTTTTTTGTAAGGTATGGTGATTTATTATGTGAAAAAGCTCTTCTGCTTGTCAAATGCGTAAGGTTGGTCAGAAAAAATAACAAACTCTTATCTGCGCTTGGGGCAGGAATTTGATAAAATGCAGGAAGACGACATTTATTTTTTGGAGGGTTCTTGATGAACATTCATATATCTGCTTTGATTCAAAAGATGGAAGAGGAGCTGAAAAAGGCAAAGACAGCTGAACGGGATGAGGAGCTAAAGCGTTACGTAGCGGTTGTCCGTTCTTTGTGTGACGTCGTGCTGGATCAGCCGGAGACCGCGAGCGCGCCCCGCATACAGCCAAGCAGCACGCCGAGTCCTGCCGCACTGCCATCAGCAGACCAGCTGATGATGGAAAAAATGATGGGAAGCGCGGGATTAAACAAATATCGAAAGCAGGAAAAAGAGAAGCAGGAAGAAGACGGAAACGGAGAGTCTCTATTTGATTTTTAATGAGAAAGGTTGAGCTACGTGAAATTGGTTCTTGGTGCGCTGCAATGGACAGCGTTTATCATTGCTGCGGCGATTGTTGTTCCGGTGGCGGTTGCCCAGTCGTTTCATCTGAATCACTCTGATTCTGCGAGATTGATCCAAAGCACTTTTTTTGTCCTGGGAATTGCCGCCGTCATTCAGTGTGTGAAAGGCCACAGACTGCCGATCAATGAAAGCCCCGCGGGCTTGTGGTGGGGAGTGTATACAATTTACGCCGGGCTGACGGGAACTGTGTTTGCGACATATGGGGACACACTGCGCGGTTTGCAGGGCGCTCTTCTTGTAAGCGCTGTATGTTTCTTTTTGTTAAGTGTCTTCAAGGTCATTGACCGGCTTGCCGCCTTGTTTACCCCGGTTGTAACTGGCGTCTATTTATTGCTGCTTGTGATGCAGCTGAGTCAGCCCATCATAAAAGGGATTCTCGGAATCGGCTATCGTAAGGACAGTGTGGACGGTCTTGTTTTTGGCTTGGCACTTGTTGTTGTTGCTGCTGCCTTTATAATGACAAATTCGAACATCATGTTTTTCAAGCAGTATTCCATTCTATTGGCCCTGTTTGGCGGGTGGGTGCTGTTTGCGGCTGCCGGAGCGGCAAAGCCGATTGAATTGCCGGATCGTTTGTTTCAGCTGCCTTCTCTGTTTCCTTTTGGCACCCCGGTATTTAACAGCGGACTGATCATTACATCCATTTTTATTACCATCTTGCTGATCGTAAATATGCTGGCGAGCATGAAGGTTGTGAACATCGCTGTGAAAAAATTCGGCAAACAGCCGGATGAATGGCATCATGAACGACATGCCGGTTTTGCCGCCTCATTCAGCCATCTGCTGAGCGGTTTGACTGGAGCCATTGCCCCGGTTCCGATTTCGGGAGCCGCAGGTTTTATTGAGACGACGAAAATGTCTTCTAAAAAACCGTTTATGATTGGCAGTATATTGGTTGTCGTGATCAGCGTGATCCCGTTTTTTATGAATGCGTTTGCGAGCCTTCCGTCACCCGTTGGATTTGCGGTAAACTTTGTTGTGTTCTCCGCCATGGGAGGTCTGGCCTTTGCAGAATTTGATTCATATGAGAAAGCAGAACGGAAAAGGGTGCGGTCTGTAATCGGCATCTCGCTGCTAACAGGGGTCGGTATCATGTTTGTTCCTGAAACTGCATTAAAGGGATTGCATCCGGTATGTATTTCTTTGTTAAGCAACGGGCTCGTATTAGGGACGCTTGCTGCGATAGCAGCAGACCAGTTTCAGCTTTGGCGCAGAAGAAAATCCGACAATCTCGTGTCATAGGAGAACAAACGTTGAATTTTGGTGCAGCTGCGATAAGATAAATAATATCAGTTTAACGAAAAGGCGGGAGAGACAGATGAAAGTTTTTATCATACTAGGAGCCATAAACGCTCTGCTTGCCGTGGGACTCGGTGCATTTGGCGCTCACGGATTAGAAGGGAAAATTCCTGATAAATATCTTCAGGTTTGGCACACAGGCGTGCAGTATCATATGTATCATGCCCTTGGACTTTTCGTTGTCGCGTTTCTTGCCGATAAATTATCCGGCATCGGCAGTATCACGACAGCTGGCTGGCTGATGTTCGCGGGAATTGTGCTGTTTTCCGGAAGCTTATATATTCTTAGTGTGACGCAAGTCTCCATTCTTGGGGCTATTACCCCGCTCGGCGGTGTGGCGTTTATTATTTCTTGGATTATGATCGTTGTCGCAGCCGTCAAATATCTATAAACAAAAAAGCCAATCCTCATGATATGAGTGATTGGCTTTTTCTTTATCTTGGCGAATAGGAAGACATGGAGTATGGATACGTATACGCAATTTCTTCATCAAATGTAACGTAATCGAGGTAGATTGTCAGTAGCAGATAGCGTGTTCCTGATTTCGGGTCGCTGAGGATAATGTGATCCCGTCCCGCAGCCTCAATGACGCCGCGAAAGATCTTCGAGCCCCATTCTTTGCTGTTTTCAAATGTCATATAAATGGTGGCCGTTTTTCCCCGGTTTAGGCGTAAAATATTCTCAATGTAAGATTCCTCAACAGGCAGCATGCCGGGAACGTTTTGGCCCGGCGCTGATGATGTCGGACCCGATGGGATTTGAAACCCGCCACCCTGTTGCTGCTGGCCTGGGAAGCCGAAGCCCTGCTGTCCTTGCTGTCCTTGCTGCCCCTGCTGCATGGGCATCATTGGCTGCATCCCCATCATCTGCATTTGTCCGCCTTGGCCTTGCTGCGGGTACGGATTGGCGCCGTACTGAGGCTGATACCCCTGCATATTATCAAATCCCTGCATTGGCTGATACTGATTTTTTTTCGGTTTCATATCGTTCCTCCTTTTTATGAAAACCAATCAAAACATGTTCCGGATGTATAGATGAACGCTCCGCGATGACTCACCTCCGATGGAAAACGATCTTAGTCGCTGGTGCGATTTTTATCTCTTTCACCTTATGAGGCAGATGCTTGGAATATGCGGAAAAAGAGCAGCAGACGGCACAGGTTTTGATCCAGGCAGCTGCTGTTTCTTATTTAGACATACACAAACTTTTCGATATTGGTTTGTACCCCTAGCGCAACTTGCGCATAAGCAACATAAGATACGTTAGGTTCAGGTGTGAAGTTTCAAGAAGGAGGTGTAGGGTTTGCCGAAAGTATCAGTCATTATGACGAGCTTTAACAAAAGCGATTATGTGGCAAAGTCCATTTCTAGCATACTCTCACAAACGTTTTCAGATTTTGAATTGTTTATTATGGATGACAACTCCAATGAAGAGACGCTGAATGTCATCCGTCCTTTTTTGAATGATAACCGAGTGCGGTTTTATCAAAGTGATGTATCTGGAGTAAAGGAAAGAACGGAAAAAACGAGGTACGCGGCGCTGATCAATCAGGCACTTGAGATGGCGGAAGGTGAATATATCACTTATGCAACGGATGACAACATCTATATGCCGGACCGGCTCCTGAAAATGGTGCGAGAGCTCGATGCCCATCCTGAAAAGGCTGTGATTTACTCAGCCTCCAAAACCTATCATTTAAACGAGAATGGCGGCATTGTAAAAGAAACTGCCAGACCTGCCGCTCAAGTGACATGGAACGCGCCGTGCGTCATCGATCATTGCTCGGTGATGCATAGGTGTTCTGTGCTGGAGAAGGTAAAGGAGAAGTTTGGCTCGTATTGGGATGAAAGCCCGGCGTTTTACCGGATCGGTGATGCCCGGTTCTTTTGGAGGGTCAATCATTTTTATCCGTTTTATCCGCTTGCAGAGGAGCTTGATCTGAATTATATTACCGACCAATCGATTCACTTTCAGCTGTTTGAAGCAGAAAAAAATGAATTCGTCCGGAACCTTCCTCCGCAGCGCAATTGCCGCGAGCTGCGTGAATCATTAAAAAAGCTTGGGATGAGGTGAGAGCTTGTCGGCCTATTTAAGCAATTATTGGGTGCTGTACCGGAAGTATGTAGAGCTTTTTGACAGACTGCGCTACAAGGAGATTCCACTTGGACTTATCAGTAATTTTTATCAATACATCAGCCCTGAGCTGAGGGTAATGATGGAAGAAGAGCCAGAGTTATTCGGAGCGGTGGACCAGTATATTGATGACGAGCAGATTCAACCGTTTTTTGAAGAAAAAATACAGAATATCGGTAAAACAAATGACAAACCTGTTAAGGGAAAAGTCATTTTGCACTTTGATTATCTGCGTTTTTCAACTGAAAATTACCAGCAATTTAATCCGGGGAAAACAGCGGTCTTGGCAAAATGGAGCCTGCCGGATTATTGCGGGCTGCCTGTCATCTGTAAGCGTGATCTTGCAGAGTCGGGCCAAAAAGGCGATCCGAAGCCTTATGTTAAAAAAGCCATGTCAATTTTATCCGCATTTGACGATCATCCGGCATTCGGAGATCAGGTGTTTCGTGATCGGCTTTGCAAGGATATTCCTTTATTTATGGAAGCCATTGATGCGGTCGAGGCCTTGTTTGCCAAAGAGAAGATTTCTGCTGTTGTCGTCGGAACGACAGAAGACATTTACAGCCGGGTGCTTGCTCTCATGTGTAGAAGAAGGGGGGCAGTCAGTATTTGTCTCCAGCATGGGGCGCTGATGGGCGATGAAGCCTTTTTGCCTATATTTACAACTTACCAGGCTGTGTTTGGCGCTTATGAAGCGGAATGGTTCAAACAAAAGGGCTGTAAGCCTGAGCAAATTCTCGTAACGGGACATCCCCGCTTCGATCAGATTTTTAAAAAACCCCCTATGGATATGTTCATGTTCTATCGAAAACTTGGATTTCATCCGTCTAAAAAAATCGTTCTCATTGCGACCCAGCCTGCTTCAGAAAATTTCTATACCGATGTGCTAAAAGGACTTTCCAATCAAAAGCAGCTGCAAATTATCATCAAACCTCATCCTTGGGAGATTGGAAAAAACAAGCTTGATCTGTATCACGCTGCGGCGAAAAAACATAAAGCATGCAGGGTCATCACAAAAGAGCTGGATCTGTATGATTTGCTGCCGTATGCTGACGTTGCAGTGACGCAAACCTCAACGGTCGGACTTGAAGCCATGCTGTTTCAAAAGCCTGTGCTAATTGGGAAATCATCCGGAAACCGCACATATCCGTATTATGAATCTCTTGGTGATTTTATGTTTGATCAGCCAGATGAACTGGTGCGCACCTTGATTGAGGTTCTTCGAAGTCCCGCCGTGCATAAAAAAGCAGAAGAGGCGCGTCTGGCATTTACAAAAGCCAATTATCCGGTGGCAGAATCAACAAACGCTTTATTTACTGAACTGAAAGCCAAAACAGGGGTTGATTACAGGCGTTAAGATACTGAATAAAATGATAGGAGCGCAAAGAAATGGTGCAGAAGAGAAATCATTTTCTTCCTTACTCATTGCCATTAATCGGAAAGGAAGAAATTCAGGAGGTTACAGCAACGCTTGAATCGGGATGGCTCTCCAAAGGCCCGAAGGTTCAGCAGTTTGAAAAAGAATTTGCCGCGTTTGTCGGGGCGAAGCACGCCGTGGCGCTGAATTCATGTACCGCTGCTTTATTTTTGGCTTTGAAAGCAAAAGGAATCGGGCCGGGTGACGAGGTCATTACCTCTCCGCTTACGTTCAGCTCGACCGCCAATACGATTATTCATACAGGAGCGACGCCTGTGTTTGCGGACATTGACGAAAACACGCTCAATATTGACCCGGCAAAGCTTGAGGCGGCCGTCACACCGCGTACGAAAGCAGTTGTGCCCGTTCACTTCGGCGGGCAGTCCTGTGATATGGATGCGATCTTGGCAATTGCCCAAAAGCATGGCTTGTTCGTGCTGGAGGATGCGGCCCATGCTGTGTATACGACGTATAAGCAAAGAATGATCGGTTCTATCGGGGACGCGACGGCATTCAGCTTTTACGCCACTAAAAACCTGGCGACAGGGGAAGGCGGCATGCTGACGACAGACGATGAGGAGCTTGCCGATAACATCCGGGTGCTGAGCCTTCATGGCATGAGCAAAGCCGCATGGAACCGTTATTCTTCAAATGGCAGCTGGTATTATGAAGTCGAATCGCCCGGCTATAAGATGAACATGTTTGATTTGCAGGCTGCTCTCGGACTTCATCAGCTGAAACGGCTGGATGATATGCAGAAACGGAGAGAAGAGATTGCCGCCCATTACCAAGCCGCTTTTCAGCAGATACCGGGGCTGATCACACCGTTTGTTCATGATGACGGCAGGCACGCCTGGCATTTATATGTTCTGCAAGTTGATGAAAAACAGGCCGGTGTCACGCGCAGCGAAATGATTACGGCATTAAAGGATGTATACAATATCGGCACAAGCGTTCATTTTATTCCGATACACGTTCATCCGTATTATCAAAAGCAATTCGGATTTAAGGAAAAGGACTTTCCGATTTCCATGAATTATTATAAACGAACCCTGTCGCTCCCGCTCTATCCATCAATGTCCGACGAGGATGTAGATGATGTTATTGAAGCTGTGCGGGATATTGTAAAAGGGGCTGGTTAAGTGTACACGGTAAAAGAAAATGTCGCCAAAGAGGAGATTGAGAATTTTCTCCAAAGCAGGCAGCTTACACTGGACGTTCCGTATCAATTTTCCCTCGGTCTTTTTGAAAACAGCAGGCTCCAAGGCGTCTTGCTGTACGAAAATTCTTTGTGGGAAAGCCAGATGCTTCATAAGAAAGTTATGAACGTCAAACTTCTTGCGGCAAACAGCGCCGGGCAGCTGAAGAGTCTGTTTGAAGCTTTTTATTCTGTGCGCCAAATGGATGAAACGGATTTTATTTTTGTTCGTGTTCCGGCTGAAGATATCAGAGCCGCGCATGTGATACAGCAGCAGCCATCCTCTTACTTTGTCGGCAGTTTGCTGAAGCTGGCGAAGCCCCCGTCTTTTTATGATAAAACAGCGCCGTTTTTTGAACTGGGCCCGCCTGAGCCTGGAGACACAGAAGCGATATGTGAGCTGGCCCGAGACTCGTTTACAAAAAGCAGATATTTTCAAGATCCTCATCTCAGCAATGAAGCAGCAAACAAAATTTTTCAGGAGTGGACACGAAACAACCTGAATGGAAGGGCGGCTATAAACATTGCCGCTAAGCATAATGGCGAGGTCATCGGCTATCTTCAGGGCTTATTAAGAGAAGATGAATGTATTCTCGATTTGATGGCTGTAAAGCCGGGATTTGAAGGAAAACGTATCGCGTTTCATTTAGTGGCGAATTTCATAGAACAACCAGAGACCCAGAAGCATAAAACGGTAACAGCGGGGACGCAGCTTCACAATGTAAGGGCAATCCGCCTTTATGAAAGAATGGGCTTCACCGCTGAACAATCATATTATTATTATCATATTTGGCCGGGCAAGGAGGCGAAAGAATGGCAGAGTTTCAGATCGCGAATAAAACTCTAGGCAAAGACGCGCCTGTATTTATTATTGCCGAGGCGGGAATTAATCATGATGGAAAGCTTGATCAGGCATTTGCGCTGATTGATGCAGCAGCAGAAGCTGGAGCGGATGCTGTGAAATTCCAAATGTTCCAGGCTGATAAGATGTACCAGAAAGATCCTGGTTTATACAAAACAGCGGCGGGTAAG
The DNA here is from genome assembly GCF_030519405.1 of Bacillus sp. C28GYM-DRY-1. NCBI lineage: Bacteria > Bacillati > Bacillota > Bacilli > Caryophanales > Bacillaceae > Bacillus > Bacillus sp. C28GYM-DRY-1. Next base: position 27,359 of record NZ_JAUMKF010000021.1, on the reverse strand, counting down.
GATGTCTCTATTTTTTCTTTAGTGCAATCAATGGAAATGCCGGCTGAGTGGATTTCTCCGCTATTGGATTACTGCCGCGAAAAGCAGGTGATTTTTTTAAGCACAGTATGTGACGAAGGGTCAGCCGACCTGCTTCAGTCCACCTCGCCGAGCGCTTTTAAAATCGCATCCTATGAAATTAACCATCTTCCGCTGCTCAAATATGTCGCCCGTATGAACAGGCCGATGATATTCTCGACAGCCGGAGCGGAAATTTCTGATATTCACGAAGCTTGGAGCACCATCAGGGCGGAGGGCAACGATCAAATTGCCATTATGCATTGTGTGGCGAAATACCCTGCGCCGCCGGAGTACAGCAACCTCAGCGTCATTCCGATGCTTGCCGCCGCTTTTCCTGAGGCGATTATCGGCTTTTCTGATCATAGCGAGCATCCGACAGAAGCGCCGTGTGCCGCGGTTCGGCTCGGAGCAAGACTGATAGAAAAGCATTTTACGATTGATAAAAACCTGCCGGGCGCCGACCACTCGTTTGCGTTAAATCCGGATGAATTGAAAGAAATGGTCGAAAGCATCAGGAAAACAGAGGCCGAGATGAAACAAGGAATCAGGAAGCAGGTTTCTGAAAAACTGCTTGGCAGTTCATACAAAACAACGACCGCCATCGAAGGAGAAATTCGAAGTTTTGCATACAGAGGAATTTTTACAACGGCTCCGATTCAAAAAGGTGAAGCTTTTAGTGAAGAAAATATTGCAGTGCTTCGCCCCGGGCAAAAGCCGCAGGGGATGCACCCGAGATTTTTTGAGCTGCTGACCGGCGGCGTTCGGGCTGTAAGAGACATTCCGGCCGACACAGGCATTGTTTGGGATGACATTTTATTGAAAGAAAGCCCGACTCATGAATGACATTCTCTTTATCATTCAAGCCAGAATGGGTTCTACACGGCTTCCGGGAAAAGTGCTGCGTCGGCTCGGATCCAATCGCTTACTCGATATAATCGTTCACCGTGTCCGGCAAAGCGCGTTTTATCAAATGGATCAGGATAATCTTGTCATCGCCACGTCCGATAAAGAAACTGACGACATATTAGAGGCACACTGTATTAAACATGGCTTTCGCGTTTTTCGCGGCAGCGAGGAACGTGTTCTCGACAGGTTTGTGAAGGTCATTGAGGCTGTCAAACCGACAGTTGTCGTCCGGTTGACAGGTGAAAATCCGTTTGTTGATCCGGAGCTGCTCGATATGATGATGAAGGCGCATCTTAATCAAGGAGCGGATTATACGTATATTCTGAATACCCCGTTAGGGATTTGTGGCGAAGCGGTCAGCGCCAAGCTGTTAACAGACATCAGCCGCATTCAGGCGTTGGAGGATCAATATCAGGAGCATGTCACGTTATATGTAAGAGATCATCCAGATCTTTATCGCGTTCAGTTTTTAGAGGCGCCGGAACCATTTCGCGGCCCTCAATACCGGCTGACCATTGACACAAAGGAAGACTATGAATCAATAAAGGCCCTTTATCAAAAAGCAGGCGAGCGCCTTGATGTATCCGCCTCAGAGCTCATTAGCCTCCTGAACCGTAATCCTGATGCGGCAAATGAACGAAAGGCTGAATAGCCATGCATATTGGGATTGTCGCAGACGGGGGTTATGAAAAGGGCATGGGCCATGTTGTCCGGATGAAGAGACTTGCTGATGAACTCAAACAGTGCGGCTTGATTACGTTTTACACGAATCAGGAGTCTGAACCATTTCTTCATGAAGAGCATTGGCATGTCATCGTAAAGCCGGAGCTGCAGCAGCACCAATTTATTCTCCGGGAAATAAAAAGCAAGAAACTTGATCTGCTTTTGTTTGATATTCTAGGCGCACCTGTTGAGCTGTTAAAGAAAATAAAGGCGGAAACAGATGCAAAAATTGTACTTTTTGAAGAGAAAAACGCCAAAGCGATTCAACAAAGTGACGCAGTCATCAACGGAATTTACGGCGATATCAGCAGCAGGGTGTACGATCAGGGAAGCACCCGCATCTATGAGGGGCCGGATTATCTTATTCTTCACCCCGCCTTCCAAACCGCAAGAAATAATTACACAATTAAGAGAAAATGCCGCAATATCGTTGTTGCATTAGGAGGAAGTGATCCGAAGCAGCTTGTTTTTAAAGTGTTGGCTGCAGCCGGCCATGTCCCCGCCATGAAAGGCAAAAATATGATGTTTGTGATGGGGAGCGCTTCACCGCATCAGGACGCGGTTCGAAGGCAGATTCAAAAGAAGCCGCAGTACACGGTGATCGGGCAAACTAATGATATGGCGGGTATGTTGAAACAAGCGGATGCAGCCATTGTCGCCGGCGGCATCTCCCTGTACGAAGCCATCTGCATCGGCGTGCCGTGCCTAGTTCTTTCTCAGGTTGAGCACCAAACGGCAACAGCCAAAACATTTGCTGAGCTAGGCGCCGCTCTTGATCTTGGCTTGGGAGAGCTTGTATCGGATGAAACGCTTACCTATCAGATATCACGGATCATCAGCAATTATCCTCTTCGTCTTTCTTTGCATAAGGCAGGAAGACCGCTCGTGGATGGCAAAGGCATCAAGCGCGTATCAGCGATTCTTAAAGATTTGTATGATCAAGATATAAAAAACATGTAAGGAAGTGTTAATGTGAAAGGTGTTATTTTAGCCGGTGGAAACGGCTCACGCCTTATGCCCTTAACCAAGGCCGTTAACAAGCATTTGCTTCCTGTAGGCCCTTATCCGATGATTTACTGGTCGGTCATGAAGCTGGAGGAAGCCGGTATAAATGATATTTTGCTCATCAGCCAAAAAGAGCATATGCCGCAATTTTATAAACTGCTTGGGGACGGGGAAGAGCTTGGCGTCACAATCACTTATCAGGTTCAGCCAGCCGCATCAGGCATTTCGGATGGGCTGTCTTATGCAAAACGCTTTACGAAAAAAGAGCCTTTCATTTTATTATTAGGTGATAATATATTCGAAGATTCATTAAAGCCTTTTAAGGAGCGTTTTGAACAGCAGGGAAAAGGAGCAAAGGTGCTGCTGAAAGAAGTTGATGATCCGGAACGCTTCGGGATTGCTGAGATTGATGAGAAAAACAAGCGGATTTGTTCTATTATTGAGAAGCCCGCACACCCGCCGACCAACCTTTGTGTAACCGGCATTTATATGTATGATGCGGAAGTATTTTCGTATATTGAACAAATATCACCGTCGAAGCGCGGAGAGCTGGAAATTACCGATGTGAATAATCTATACATCGAAAACAGCCAGCTTACGTATGATGTGTTATCAGGCTGGTGGGTCGATGCAGGAACTCACGATTCGCTTCATCACGCCTCTCAGCTTGTACATCAGGCTCTACAGAAGGGACAGGACGAAAAGTGATGGCAAAATCATATTTAATTACGGGCGGGGCCGGCTTCATCGGGCTCACGTTTACAAAGCTCATGCTGAAGGAAACGGATGCACGCATTACCGTTTTAGATAAATTGACGTACGCCAGCCACCCGCAGGAAATGGAAAAACTAAAGGCAAACAGCCGATTTCGCTTTGTAAAAGGGGATATCAGCGTTCAGGAGGATATCGATCGGGCGTTTGATGAGACCTATGACGGCGTGATTCACTTTGCTGCGGAATCGCATGTGGACAGAAGCATTTCCCAAGCGGAGCCGTTTATCACCACAAATGTCATGGGGACATACCGATTGGCTGAAGCGGTCTTGCAGGGAAAAGCCAAGAAGCTAATTCATATTTCAACAGATGAGGTGTACGGAGATTTAGAAGCGGATGATCCCGCATTTACTGAAACGACGCCGCTTTCTCCTAATAACCCATACTCTGCCAGCAAAGCAAGCTCTGATTTGCTCGTGTTATCGTATGTAAAAACCCACAAGCTTCCGGCCATTATTACAAGATGCAGCAACAATTACGGCCCCTACCAGCACAGCGAAAAAATGATTCCGACGATTATCCGACATGCGAAGCAAGGTCTACCGGTTCCGCTGTACGGTGATGGGCATCAGATCCGAGACTGGTTGTTTGCGGAGGACCATTGCCGCGCCATCAAGCTGATTTTAGAAAAAGGAACCGACGGTGAGGTGTATAACATCGGCGGCGGAAATGAACGCACGAATAAAGAGCTGGCGAGCATCATCATGAAGCATCTGGGCTGTGAGGAATTGTTCGCCCACGTGGAAGACCGAAAAGGGCATGACCGGCGCTATGCGATCAATGCATCTAAGCTGAAAAACGAACTGGGCTGGCGGCAGGAAGTACCGTTTGAAGAAGGCATTGAACGTACGATTCGCTGGTATACAGACAATGACCGATGAGAAGGTGATCTGATTGACAAAGGTGTTGGTGACTGGTGCGGGAGGACAGCTTGGCCTGGAACTGTGCCGCCAGCTGAAGCAAGCCGGATATGAGGTCATTGCGTTAACAAAGAAGATGATGAACATTGCTGACCAGCGCTCAGTACGGCATTCGTTCGGCCATTATCAGCCGGATATCGTGGTCAATACGGCCGCGTTTACGTCGGTTGATAAATGCGAGACAGAACTTGATTTAGCGTACTCGATTAACGGAATCGGCGCTTATTATACAGCGCTGGAGGCAACCCGCATCGGCGCTCAATATATTCATATCAGCACGGACTATGTATTTGACGGGAAAGGTACCCAGCCATACAGGGAAGACGATGCCCTCGATCCGAACACCATCTACGGCAAAAGCAAAAAGCTCGGAGAAGAACTGATTCGATTAGCAACAAAAGACAGCACGATTATCAGAACATCGTGGGTGTACGGACATGGCGGCAGCAATTTCGTTCAGACCATGCTGAGACTTGCTGAAACGAAACAAGAGCTGAGAGTTGTAAGCGATCAAATAGGTTCGCCGACTTATACGAAGGATTTAGCAGAAGTGGTTATCAAGCTGTTCAGCCATCCGCCGGGCATCTATCATGTCAGCAATTCAGGCGTATGCAGCTGGTATGAATTTGCGAAGGCCATTATGGAAGAAAGCGGACTGGACACAGTCATTTTGCCTGTCACGACTGAAGAATACGGAAATAAAACGCCCCGTCCGGCTTACTCTGTGCTAAGCCATCGAGCCGTTGAAGAAGCCGGCATTCGCCCTCGCCATTGGCGGGAAGCACTTCGGGAGTATTTGCAGGAGAGGAGCAGTGCGCGTGATTGAAGGAGTCAAGGTGAAAAAATTGACGAAGCATAGTGACGACAGGGGCTTTTTTGCTGAACTGGTTCGGGATGATGAGAATCTTCTTGAGCATTTCGGGCAGGCCTCTTGGTCGAAAAGCTATCCGGGAGTAATTAAAGCATTTCATTATCATGAGAAGCAGGATGATCTCTGGTTTTTCCCAACCGGTCACGCCCAGGTTGTCCTTTACGATTTGCGTAAGGACTCAAAGACAAAAGGAGAAACTGACGTCTATTATATGGGCGAAGACAATCCGATGCTGTTACTGATTCCAAAAGGGGTCGCCCACGGGTACAGAGTGCTGGGAGAAACACCGCTGACGATTATCTACTTCACCACCATGTCGTATAATCCGGATCAGCCTGATGAAAAAAGAATTCCGTGGAATGATGAGACGATCGGTTTTAACTGGAATACCGAATTTAGATAAAGAAGAAACGTGGTCAATCGAAGAGCGGAGGCATCTTCGCCTTTTTTTGTCCCTTTTTTCAATATAGGATAAACGGAAGAAGTCAACAGGTGGATGTGACTAGTAAAAGAGTAAATTGTCCATTCGAACCTTGTATAACTAGGATGAAATTCTTAAAGAATCGCAAGTGTTAAAATCCTTAAAAAACATTTACTTCCATGGAAAATGATGATAGATTGATCTTGAAGAAGAAGTAAGATAATTCGCGAATGACAGCAAAACACTTTTTCTACAGAGGACGCTCTGGCCAATACCGACAATGAATTGAGGGGGAAATGTTATGTTAAAAAGAACTTCATTTGTATCTTCATTATTCATCAGTTCAGCTGTCTTACTATCAATCTTGCTGCCTTCAGGCCAAGCTCATGCGCAGTCTGCATCGATTGAGGCTAAAACGATCAACAGCACAAAAGAGTGGACCACTTCTGATATTGAAGTAACATATAAACCAAATGCGGTGCTTTCTCTAGGAGCGGTAGAATTTCGTTTTCCTGATGGGTTTCATGCAACGACAAGAGATTCAGTGAATGGAAGAACACTGAAAGAAACACAGATATTAAACAATGGAAAAACAGTCAGACTCCCGCTTACGCTTGATTTGTTAGGCGCAACAGAATTTGACCTCGTCATGGTGCGCAAAACGCTTCCGCGTGCAGGCACTTACACGATTAAAGGCGATGTGGTAAACGGGTTGGGAATCGGCAGTTTTAATGCTGAAACGCAGCTGGTAATTGAGCCTCGTTAATAAATAGATGTGATCAGAGACTGAGATGTTTTCAGTCTCTTTTTTTGTTGATTAAAAGACTGGTACGGATCTTGCATGATTATAAGGATGAATCCAATGAAGAAAGGAATTGGCCGGCTGTTTTTTAAAAGCGCTTACATTTATGGCCGGTCAGAAAAACAATGAGGTGAAAAAAGATGTCAGCAAAGCAAGTCAAGAAAGATGAGGAAAAAGAAGGTCTTAACTTATTTCTGTCTACCCAAACGATCATTAAGGAAGCCCTTCGGAAACTTGGCTATCCGGGCGATATGTTTGAACTTATGAAAGAGCCGCAGAGAATGCTCACTGTCCGCATCCCGGTAAAAATGGATAACGGCAGCGTCAAAGTGTTCACAGGCTACCGGTCGCAGCACAATGATGCGGTCGGCCCGACAAAGGGAGGCGTGCGTTTTCATCCTGAAGTCAATGAAGAGGAAGTCAAGGCATTATCCATTTGGATGACGCTCAAGTGCGGAATTGCCAATCTTCCATACGGCGGCGGAAAGGGCGGTATTATTTGTGATCCGCGCATAATGTCATTTGGAGAACTGGAAAGGCTGAGCAGGGGATATGTCCGTGCCATCAGCCAGATCGTGGGCCCGACAAAGGATATTCCGGCTCCCGATGTCTACACCAACTCGCAAATTATGGCGTGGATGATGGATGAGTACAGCCGGCTGCGGGAATTCGACTCTCCGGGCTTTATTACAGGAAAACCGCTTGTTTTAGGCGGATCGCAAGGCCGGGAAACGGCAACGGCACAGGGTGTCACGATTTGTATTGAAGAGGCGGTTAAGAAAAAAGGAATCAAGCTGCAAAACGCGCGGATCATCATACAGGGTTTTGGAAACGCGGGAAGTTTTCTTGCCAAATTCATGCACGATGCGGGCGCGAAGGTGGTCGGGATCTCGGATGCCCATGGCGGGCTCTACAACCCGGACGGCCTTGATATTCCTTATTTGCTCGATAAGCGGGACAGCTTCGGCATGGTTACCAACTTATTTACAGACGTCATCACGAATGAGGAGCTGCTTGAAAAGGATTGCGATATTTTAGTGCCTGCGGCAATCGCCAATCAAATCACAGCCAAAAACGCACATAACATTCAAGCGTCAATCATCGTCGAAGCAGCGAATGGACCGACAACCATTGATGCCACTAAGATCCTGAATGAAAGAGGCGTGCTCCTCGTGCCTGATATCCTGGCGAGTGCTGGCGGCGTCACGGTTTCTTATTTTGAATGGGTGCAAAACAACCAGGGATATTATTGGCCAGAAGAAGAGGTCGCAGAAAAACTGAGGAATGTCATGGTCAATTCGTTCGAAACTATTTATCAGACAGCAGCAACACATAAAGTCGATATGCGTTTGGCGGCTTACATGACCGGCATCAGAAAATCGGCAGAAGCATCACGTTTCCGCGGATGGGTTTAAATTTGGAGGGGGAGATATTCTCTTCTGGCGCAAAAAAATTTTGCGCTTAACCTATCCGGGAAGAGTGAGACCTGCAAATAAAATTTGCGTTTCATTATCGGAGAAAGAGAAAGGTGTGGACTATGAGATCAATTACCGTTCGATTCAACAAGTTTTTTCAGCAAAAGACAAAAAAACGGCATGATTCTTGCATTTTTATATAAGAAAACATATTTCATGACCATGAGGGGGACTACATATGACAGTATCATACGCGCACGAACCATTTACTGATTTTACGGAGGTAAAGAATAAAACAGCATTTCAAGAGTCATTGGCATTTGTAAACACTCAGCTCGGCAAGCATTATCCGCTAATCATAAATGGAGAAAGAATAGAAACGGACCGCAAAATTGTTTCCATTAACCCGGCAAATAAAGAAGAGATTGTTGGGTACGCGTCTACAGCGGATCAAGAGCTTGCTGAAAAAGCGATGCAAGCCGCATTGCAGGCATTTGAATCTTGGAAAAAACAAAGACCGGAGCACCGCGCGAATATCCTCTTCAAAGCAGCGGCTATTTTACGTAAAAGAAAGCATGAATTTTCAGGCTATCTTGTAAAGGAAGCGGGAAAACCGTGGAAGGAAGCTGATGCGGATACAGCTGAAGCGATAGACTTTTTAGAGTTCTACGCGCGGCAAATGTTAAGCCTCAAGGAAGGAGCTCCGGTGAAGAGCCGTGCAGGCGAGTTCAATCAATACCATTACGAAGCGCTTGGCGTCGGCATCGTCATTTCTCCATTTAATTTCCCGCTTGCGATTATGGCTGGTACAGCGGCGGCTGCAATTGTGACAGGAAATACAATTCTCTTAAAACCGGCAGACGCAGCCCCGGTAGTAGCTGCAAAATTTGTCGAGGTCATGGAGGAAGCGGGCTTGCCAAACGGCGTCTTGAATTACATCCCGGGAGATGGAGCGGAGATCGGTGATTTCTTAGTGGAACATCCGAAAACACGGTTTGTCTCATTTACAGGGTCCCGTGCAGTCGGCTGCCGGATTTATGAGCGTGCCGCCAAAGTGCAGCCTGGCCAAAAATGGCTGAAGCGGGTAATTGCTGAGATGGGCGGAAAAGACACAGTGCTTGTCGACAAGGACGCTGATCTTGATCTTGCTGCGTCTTCTATCGTGTATTCAGCGTTTGGATATTCAGGTCAGAAGTGTTCAGCAGGTTCCCGCGCAGTCATCCATCAGGATGTATATGATGAAGTAGTGGAAAAAGCTGTGGCGCTGACGAAATCGCTGGCTGTCGGCAATCCGGAAGATCCTAATACGTATATGGGTCCCGTGATTCATGAAGCGTCCTACAATAAAGTCATGTCATATATTGAAATCGGCAAATCTGAAGGCAAGCTGTTGTCCGGCGGTGAAGGCGATGATTCAAAAGGCTACTTTATTCAGCCGACGATTTTTGCAGATGTTGATGAAAACGCCCGCTTGATGCAAGAAGAAATTTTTGGCCCGGTTGTTGCGATCTGCAAAGCGCGTGATTTTGATCATATGCTTGAGATTGCCAATAACACGGAATACGGTTTAACAGGCGCTCTGCTGACAAAAAATCGCGCGCACATTGAACGGGCGCGTGAGGATTTCCATGTCGGGAACCTATATTTCAACAGAGGCTGTACCGGGGCGATTGTAGGCTATCAGCCGTTCGGCGGTTTTAATATGTCCGGAACAGACTCAAAAGCAGGCGGCCCGGATTATTTAATTCTTCACATGCAGGCGAAAACAACGTCCGAAGCTTTTTAATGTAGAGAAACAAACCGTACGGTTCTGTAGCGAACTGCACGATTTCGGCCAAGGCGTACGCAATAGAAAAGCTCTCCGGAGAACCGGAGAGCTTTTTTACGATTTCATCCAATCATCGGAGGATATCGGCTTTTTTCCCTAGTACCATTAAATTCAGTCGTGGTTTTTAAATGGAATATAGAAATCTATTTTAATATTTGAATGAAAACACTAAATACAATAAAAATTTCATTCGAAATGCTAAATGTGAAAAAACAATGCTAGAATTAATTTAACTTTATGAAGATGATGGAAGAGGTGTTGGAGCGAGAATGAACAGCAAACAAAACAATGACATCAAAACAAAACATCATTTTCCGCTAATGTTAGCGCTGGCTTTAACGATGGGGGTATTTGCGGCCGGATCTGAAGAGCTTGTGATCTCACCGCTGCTGCCGGATTTGGCAAAAGCCTTCCATTCAGATGTCAGTGTCCTGGCGTTATCTATCAGTATTTACGGTGTTATGATTTTTATCGGTGCGCCGCTACTGGTTCCTTTAGGTGATAAATACTCCAGAGAACTGAGTTTAATGGCAGGGCTTATCATCTTTATCATAGGAACAGTAATATGCGCTTTGGCTCAAAATATCTTTTTCTTCTTTTTAGGACGTGCGCTGTCGGGGTTGGCTGCGGGAGCGTTTGTGCCGACCGCTTATGCAGTTGTAGGAGATCGTGTTCCTTATACATACCGGGGCAAGGTGATGGGACTGATTGTATCAAGCTGGTCGCTGGCACTGATCTTCGGTGTGCCAATCGGAGCATTTATCGGCGGCGTCTTGCATTGGAGATGGACATTTTGGATCTTCGCCTTGATGGGCGTTCTGGTTGTGCTGCTGATCCTGCTTGAAATGCACCGTCATGCCGAACATAAAAACAGCGGCAAGGAAGAAAAAGAAGAGCCGGCTGGAACATTCCGGGATGCGCTGAAAGTCCCGCGAGTACCCGTTTATATTACGATAACCTTTTGTAATATGATTGGTTTTTACGGTATGTATTCATTTTTAGGCTCCTATCTCCAAGACGTCTTTACCGGAGGAAATACAGCTGCGAGCTTATTTATTATGATTTACGGCATCGGTTTTTCCATGAGCGTTATTACAGGAAAGATTGCTGATCGAATCGGAAAAATGCGCTCCCTTTTTATTGCACTGGGGGTCATCAGTGTGCTGTTGGCATGTTTAGCTTATGCACCGGCTTCAATGATTCTGTTAATTGTCAGCCTGTTTATTTGGGGAGTAATGCAAAGCTTGACGGTGACACTGCTTAGCACCATTTTGAGTGACTGCTCAGAACATCATCGCGGAAAAATCATGGTGTATTACAGCCTTGCCTCGAATCTCGCTGTGACACTAGGATCTGCTTTGATGGGGCCTGTATATGTAGGATACGGGTATGCAGCCGTTGGATTGATTTGCGCCGCCATTACAGTGCTCGGATTTGCACTCAGTGTATTCGCATATAAAAAGCACGGTAAACATGAGCAGAAAGCCGACCATTCCTTATTTCAATAAACAAAGTTTCTAATAACAAAAACCCTTTCTTAAGGGTTTCAGCTTGTAGACAAAGTCTAAGAATTAGACCAAGTCTACAAGCTTTTTTTGTATAATAGTAAGGACATCAATTTTTCATGGGGGATTAAAATGTTATCAAAACATGTTGAAGATGGAAGAAATCAAATTGAAATGGTTGCGCTAGATCAACTTGTTCCTAATGATCATCTGGTAAGGAAGATTGAACAAGCGATTGATTTTACATTCATCTACGATTTAGTAGAAGATAAATATTGTTTAGATAATGGTCGACCGAGTATCGACAATTAGGTTATTCTCAAAGAGCTATTGAATATCATATAGCAAAAATACGCAAAAAGTTAAATGTACGATCTCGAGTTGGAATTATAGTAAAAGCTTTCAAAAAAGAATTAATTTAACTTTCTGTATTTATTGTTAGTATTTCTTATTTAGAATGAGAATTGAAATAAATGCTGTACTTATAACTAACGAGGAAAATAAGAGTAAAATCTGTTCTTTGTCTAGGTTGATTAAATTAAAATAAAAAATTGTCAAGAAGATGCAAAGATAAATTAAAGTCAGCATAAAAGTATAAGCTAAGCTCTCCTGTATAATAAACTTTCCTCGTTCATCTCTTTTTAATGGTAAGGATGGGAAGGTAGCCCAAAGAACATAGCTTATGATTGAAAGAGTTAACGTGGAAAAAGTTATTGAGGGTAGTTTTGTTTGTGTAAATATTGATAGTATGATGAAAGCTCCCGAGACGATGATGAAAAAAACAAATGATATTAAAAAAAAGTTTTTCTTCATTTCTATTCCTCCTCTAAAAAAAATATATTCTCTACACTTTCTCTGAAAATCTTTGCTATTTTCAAAGCTAAGGGCAGGGAGGGATTATATTTCCCATTCTCAATTGAAATGATAGTTTGTCTGGACACTTTTAATTTCAAGGCTAAAGTTTCCTGTGAATAAGAATGCCTCTGTCTAATTTCTTTTAACCGATTTTTCACTCATATTTCACCTCATTTCGAAAAGACAATTGCCTGAAGTGTAAAGCTTATTTTACGTAAAGTATACTTTACATCACTTCTAATATTTTGTAAATGTTTTTCTTTTTATAAAAAAGCCTGATTTTAAAATCAGGCTTTAACGACTTGTTACACGTGCAAATACTGCGGAAGCGTGTCAAGAGATAATCGGTTGCCGACAAAGAATGAACCGAATTCGCCGTAGCGAGCGCTGACTTCGTCAAAACGCATTTCATACACAAGCTTTTTGAATTGAAGCACATCATCACTGAATAATGTAACGCCCCACTCGTAATCGTCAAAGCCGACTGAGCCGGTGATGATCTGTTTGACTTTACCCGCATAGCTGCGGCCGATTAAGCCGTGGCTTCTCATCAAGTTTCTGCGTTCTTCCATTGAAAGCATGTACCAGTTGTCATTGCCGGATCTTCTTTTATCCATTGGATAGAAGCATACATATTTTGACTCAGGCAGTTCAGGGTAAAGGCGTGCACGCACGTGCGGATTTTCATAAGGATCGCCGTCACCGCTTGCCAAGTAGTTGCTCAGCTCTACCACTGATACGTAGGAATAGGCCGGAATGGTGAACTCAGCAAGTCTTGATTTATTGAATTCGAGCTCAATTTGATTTAATTCTTCCATTGTAGGACGAAGAATCATCAGCATAAAATCAGCTTTTTGGCCGACGATGCTGTAAAGGGTCTGTGATCCTTTTCCTTCTTTTTGGGCTATACCCCATTTTTCAAGCAATCCTGTGAATTCATGTATGATCGATTGGCGCTCATCACTGGACAGCAGCTTCCAGGAAGTCCAATCCATTGTGCGAAAATCATGAAGCGCATACCAGCCGTCAAGCGTTTTCGCCGCTTCATTGGTCATTTGCTGTTCACTCATTTATCTTCACTCCTATGATCTATTTACTTATGATTGCCTTCACTATATCATAGTTTATCCGATTCTACTGTGGAGAAACCTTGAACATCTCTTTCGTATAACTTCATAAAAATAAGAGAAGCTATAAGGAAAGAATGAGCCGCTTAAATTAATTAGAAAAATAAGATTTTTTCATGAAAGCGCTATAATGAAAGTTGGCTGTTTGAATTTGATTGGAAGAAGAGTATGCTAGTAAAAGAAAGCGTTTTTGTAACATTTTGAGGAGGTTTTATTGTGGCAGATTTATTTTCAACAGTGCAAGAAAAAGTAGCTGGAAAAGACATTAAAATTGTATTTCCTGAAGGCTTAGACGAGCGTATTTTAGAAGCGGTCAGCAAGCTTGCAGGAAACAAAGTGCTGAATCCGATTGTGATCGGCAATGAAAATGAGATCCAAGCAAAAGCAAAAGAACTGAACCTGACGCTAGACGGCGTTGAGATTTATGATCCTCATACATATGAAGGCATGGAAGACCTTGTACAAGCATTCGTAGAACGCCGTAAAGGCAAAGCAACAGAAGAACAGGCTCGAAAAGCGTTATTAGATGAGAACTACTTCGGTACAATGCTGGTGTACAAAGGCCTTGCACACGGACTTGTAAGCGGAGCGGCTCATTCAACTGCCGACACTGTCCGCCCGGCTCTTCAAATCATCAAAACAAAAGAAGGCGTGAAAAAGACTTCCGGCGTGTTCATTATGGCTCGCGGAGAAGAGCAATACGTATTCGCGGATTGCGCAATCAACATTGCGCCTGACAGCCAAGATCTTGCCGAGATTGCGATTGAAAGTGCCAATACGGCAAAAATGTTCGACATTGAGCCTCGCGTGGCAATGCTAAGCTTCTCTACAAAAGGCTCAGCAAAATCTGACGAAACAGAAAAAGTAGCGGATGCGGTGAAAATCGCGAAAGAAAAAGCGCCTGAACTGACACTTGACGGCGAATTCCAATTCGATGCTGCATTTGTTCCATCTGTAGCTGAGAAAAAAGCGCCGGATTCCGAGATCAAAGGGGACGCTAACGTATTCGTATTCCCAAGCCTTGAAGCAGGGAACATCGGCTACAAGATTGCTCAGCGTTTGGGCAACTTTGAAGCGGTAGGACCAATCCTGCAAGGTTTGAATATGCCTGTAAACGACCTTTCAAGAGGATGTAACGCTGAAGATGTTTACAATCTCGCATTAATTACAGCGGTGCAAGCACTGTAAGAAAATGAAGACGATGGCAGCTCTCTTCCGGAGGGCTGCCTTTTTTGCGTCTCCGTATAGCCTTCTTTACCAAGACAGATGATATGAGTACAATAAAGAAAACTGATCATAACCATATATCTTATTAATGACAGGGGTGGGGTTTTTGTATTATGACGTCCTGAAAACGTTTATAGCGGTAGTAGAAGAAAAAAACTTCACAAAAGCGGCGGAAAAGCTGATGATCTCCCAGCCCAGCGTCAGTCTCCATATTAAAAATCTTGAGAAAGAATTTCAAACGGCTCTCTTGAACCGGTCGCCAAAACACTTTACAACAACGCCGACAGGAGACATTTTATATCAAAGAGCAAAGCAAATGGTATTTCTATACGAGCAAGCAAAGGCTGAAATCTATGCGCATCATCACTATGTGAAAGGCGAATTGAAAATTGCTGCCAGCTTTACGATCGGAGAGTATATTCTTCCGCCGCTCTTGGCCCAGCTGCAAAAGCTGTATCCAGAGCTGAACCTCGATGTCATGATTGGCAATACAGAGGAGGTCAGCGAGCGTGTGCGGATGCTTCAGGCTGATATCGGACTGATTGAAGGACATACAAACGAAAACGAGCTGGAAATTGAACCGTTCATGGAAGATGAAATGTGCATCGCAGCGCCGAATCAGCATCCGCTGGCAGGACGAAGAGATATTCCGATCAGCGATTTGCAAAACGAAGCATGGGTGACAAGGGAAAAAGGCTCCGGGACGAGGGAATATCTCGATCATGTGCTCAGCTCAAACGGGCTGCGGCCGAAGTCGATGTTCACCATCAGCAGCAATCAAGGGGTAAAAGAAGCGGTGATCAGCGGCATGGGGCTGTCGGTTCTATCCAGAAGCGTGCTGCATAAGGATTTGATTCACCGTGACATTTCAATTCTCCATATAAAAGATTTCTCGTTAAAGCGCAAGCTGTCTTACATTCATTCTCCTCTCATGGAGAATACAAAAAATAAAGAAATTTTTATCACGATGCTAAAAAGCAATTATCAATCACAGCGGCTAAAATGATATAATAGTTTTCGTGCATAAGCCTAACATGAAAGGGTTTTACATAGATGGCAAACCAACCGATTGATTTACTGATGCAGCCGACATGGAGAGTTATTGACCAATCCAGTCTCGGCCCTTTATTTGATGCAAAACAATCCTTTGCGATGGATGATACGCTGTGCATGTCTGTCGGAAAAGGCGTGTCGCCGGCGACAGCGCGCTCATGGGTTCACTACGATACAATTGTCCTTGGAATACAGGATACGCGCCTCCCGTTTTTGCAGGACGGTATCGCCTTCCTGGAGAACGAAGGGTACCGTGTAATTGTACGAAATTCCGGCGGTCTTGCCGTCGTTTTGGATGAAGGCGTTTTAAATATTTCTCTCATATTCGAGGACGAAAAGAAAGGCATTGATATAGATAAAGGATACGAAGCGATGGTTGAGCTGATGAGACGGATATTGAAACCGTACAACGCTAAGATCGAAGCCTATAAAATTGAAGGATCCTATTGTCCCGGGAGCTATGACCTTAGCATAAATGGCAAAAAATTCGCCGGCATCTCTCAAAGGCGCGTTCGAGGCGGAGTCGCTGTTCAAATTTATCTTTGCGCGGATAAAAGCGGCAGTGAAAGAGCTGATGTGATCAGACGATTCTACCAAGCAGCGCTGAAGGACAAACGAAACGATAAAAAAGGCGTCTATCCGGAGATACGTCCGGAAACGATGGCGTCCTTAAGCGAGCTACTGCAAACAGACATCTCCGTACAAGACCTAATGTTCGCTTTACTGACAGAATTAAAAGCGTTAAGCACCCATCTTTACTCAGCCGGACTGTCCATTGATGAGGAAATGGAATTTGAGAAAAACCTCGTCCGGATGGCTGAGCGGAATGCAAAGGTATTTGGGTGAATGTTCTTCGCATGCCAGCTGTATGGCCGGCATGCATTTTTTATATCAAGCGGTATGTTATCCCCAACAATCTTATTTTCAGATAAATCCTTCTTACATTCAGATAACCCTGACAAAAAGAAAAACGATAAAATGACATCAGCATCCATATACAAAGGGGAGAGGCAGATGAAAGGGAATGTTTACAGCCTGTTTGTGCTGATCGCGGCTTTCTTCTGGGGAACCACGGGAACTGTCCAGGCGATGGCTCCAGAAAGCTCCACACCGCTGGCATTCGGAGCGTTCAGATTATTAATAGGAGGAAGCGCCATGCTGCTTGCGGTTTGGATCAGCCGAGAGCTTCACGTGAAAAATTGGTCATGGCCGCTCGTGTTAGCGGCAGCGGTTTGTATGGCGTGTTATCAGCCGCTGTTTTTCACAGCCGTTAAAGAAACAGGAATCGCGGTGGGCACTGTAATTGCGATCGGCAGTGCACCTATCATTGCCGGAAGCATGGAATGGGCCGTATTGAAAAAACGTCCGCGAAATTCTTGGTGGATCGCGACTGTGCTGGCTTTAGCCGGTTGCTGGCTCCTGTTTTCCGATGGTTCCAATGTTCGAGTTGATGTGGCTGGCGTTCTTATGGCGCTTGGAGCGGGTGCTTCTTTTGCGGGCTATACGCTTATCAGTAAAGCGATGATGAAAACCCAGCCTCCGCGAGCGACTTCCGCCGTTGTTTTTATGATTAGCGCCATCTTGCTGACGCCGCTTTTATGGCAGTCAGATATCTCGTGGATATTGACCCCGAGAGGATTGGGGACGAGTCTTTACATCGGTCTAATAGCGACATGTGCCGCATACTTTTTGTTTGTGAAAGGCCTTACCGGGGTTCCGGCCTCGGCGGCGGTCACGCTGTCTTTAGCTGAACCGCTGACGGCCTCATTGCTGGGCGTGTTTTTCATAGGAGAAATACTTTCACTTTCCTCGTGGCTCGGCATTGCACTGATGATGCTCGGGCTTCTGGTCATTTCCGCTGCGCCTCGGAAACAAAAAACGGCTGAGGCTGACCATAGACTTAATAAATCTATATAATATTGGTTATACAGGAAGTGGTAGCAAATTTAAAACATCCTATTTTCTAAGTGGAAAATAGGATGTTTATTTTGTTGAAATTTTATCCTGAAAGATGCAGGGCATGTTAGGTTGATTCTGTAGATGTATATTGAAGATGGTTGATTGATCATTATAACCTAAGGGGATTCGTCAGAAAAAATACAAAAATTAGAAGAGGAAAGACGGAAAAATATTTACAATATATTACTTTAACAGTAATATATAATTGCAGGTTCCAAAAAATATATAAAAAGGGGATATTTGTATGGATTTTAAAAAAATGTTAAGTGAAAAAAGAATTACAATTCCTACACATCAATTGGCAGGAGACGTTGAACAATCGGGAGGCGTCATTGCTTGGAGCGGCTGGGTTTTAGTGAGAGATTGCAAACAAGAGGATCAAAATTCGTTTGGCTTACAGCCAACTAAGTTAATAACACAGGAATAGAAAAACTATAAAAATTTTGGAACCTGCAACTTAATAAAGAGGAGGGAAAAGATGCAAAATTATGAGCATATAAAAGAGATTCAATCTCTTTCTCTCAAATGGATCATAAACCATTTGGAATATTTTGATATGAGGCATAAAGTATCACGTGGTTTTCGATGGAGAATTAAGACTTTTGTAGAACTCATCTTTTTGACAAACTATTTAGTGAGAAATAGATTACATTATGATCATGATGTTGAAAAATTAGTGGATTTTATATCTGTAAGACTTCAGGATGATCAACTGGAGGAATTTATTCATTTCGATCCTGATGGGTTAGCTGGTTTAGCGATAGCTGGTGAGTTCTTATGCCTTACTGAACAAACTACACAACACTCCATTATAAGAGAGCTTAACAAGTTTACAGCTTTTAATTTTGACAACAGCCTCGCAAAAATACCATTCCGTAAGATGGATTTAAGTTACAGTCTTAATCGAGCAGGGGTTCCTTCGACTATTCCTGATTTATACTCACTGTATAGTTTTACTGCGGCGGGACAAGATATTCCTAATACATATATGACAGACACAGATGCATACAGTATAACACATACAATATTCTACATAACTGATATGGGGCATAAATGCCCTGAGATACGTGAAGCAGAGTTAGAAACATTAAAAGCAAAAGTGCTTAAGTTTTTAAGTATATATATATGTCTTGAGAATTTAGATATAATTAGCGAACTGATTATGTGTTGTGTTTTTCTAAATATAGATATAACACAAGAAAATATTATGCCCCTTTATAAAGCAGCATGGAAAAAAATCTATTCAGGTCAAATGACAGACGGTAGCATCCCAGGCATTACTTATGATGTAAATAAAGCAAATGGAAAGGAGTATGTGTTTACACATTGTTATCATACAACCTTGGTTACCGTAGGTGCTGCTTGTGCCTGCTTGTATGGAGGAGGGAGAACAGCAAATGCAGACATTATTGACACAAACTAAAGATTTTTTGTCATCGTTTTCAAGTGAGGAATGCTACACAGTTGAAAATATCAGATTGTTATCAAAATTCTGTAAATATTATTATATTCTTTCAGAATCATCAGAGATAAAAGAAGAAGTGAAGTTTGCCGCTAACGAACTTGTAAGAGGAGACAATTGGGAAGATCTTATCCATTGTAATTATGCTATGTTGACTGAATTACTTTATGTTTATTTATTGGCAAGAACACCCACTGCTCATTTGCAATGTTATGATCAGTCTGTTTACCATGCATTGCAGAATAGTTATATATATAGAAAAGAATGGCCTTATTTTAAATATGCAGAAATAGAATTTTTACTGAATGAATTAGAGGTCAAAGGAAATCAAAAGAAGATGTCTTTTTATGAAACCTTTTTCTTCAAACCCTTATATGACGCTTCGTGGAAAAGAACAAGTGAAAATGAACTAGAGTTTTTTGAGTATAGTTATGTTCAACTCGCCAGAGAGAGAGAGGCGTTTGATCAGAAAGCTCAAAATTCAGTTAAAAAATGGGTGTTCTATGCAATAGCTGGTCAGAAATTTGATCTGTTATGCAAAATGGTATATATACTCTCATTTCTCGACCCGAACTTTTATGGCTTTAAAGCTGCGTTTCATGTTTTAAACAAGGAAGAATTATCAATTGAAATGGCTCCTATACTGTTGCCGGCTTTAGAAAATTTAAAAGAAAGAGATGAGTGCTTACATGTTAACTGATACATATCAATTTGACTTAAAGAAAACAAACGAATGGCTATGCGGGTATATAAATACAAACCTGAAAAAGGTTAAACCGAATGATCCTGATGAAGTGCTGTATATTTTAGGCGCAATGATGATGGACATACGATCGAATTTTAACACAATAGAACAATTGATTAAAATACTAGATGAGGAATTCTCTAAACGTACAGATGAAGTTCATCCATTATTATTTGCCTATACGCTGCACTTATATAAAAGATTGGGAGACTCAAAAAGCACTTTTTTTCACGAAGGTTATTTGAACATGATACGCAGTCTCAAAGAAGAATATCAAAAGGGCAGTCCTTCAATGATTGTATACACATTACTGGCGTATTTTAATTTGATATCAACAGATGAGTTACTAGTACAATTAAATAATTATTTACAGATAAAAGATGAACTTTTAACTTCGAATGAACAATATCTCGAAGAACACCTAGAA
The DNA here is from genome assembly GCF_030519405.1 of Bacillus sp. C28GYM-DRY-1. NCBI lineage: Bacteria > Bacillati > Bacillota > Bacilli > Caryophanales > Bacillaceae > Bacillus > Bacillus sp. C28GYM-DRY-1. The sequence continues at coordinate 7,274 of NZ_JAUMKF010000021.1, read as the reverse complement.
GTACTGTATACTATTGCTTTTTTACAGTTAAAAGATGTACAGCCTTATGTAGTTAAGAGGTTCCAAAGCTCTGATTATGCTTATTCAGGGTTGATGTTGGCAGCTTGCAGGAACTATCAAATTGATGATGTTGCAAAATATATAATAATAATGGAGTATTTACAATTCGATCACGACTTTTTTATAGAAGAGGGTAAAAACTTCCTCAAATTTCAGCAACGCATTGATGGAAGTTTTGGTTATCTAAATCCTTTATTCATTGATAAAGGAGCTAACAGATTAGATCAAGAATATTTTTTGCCGATGACACATTATGCTATAGTTGCTTTATCATGTACATTTAAAAATGCCAGCAATTGATGCCGGCATTTTTTTAGTGTCTAGGTTGCAATTTCGCGTTTTTGAAAGACATAGAAAGAGATAGCAATAAATAATAGAAAATAAACAGACAAAATGATTAAAGAAAATGGGATGCTCAGATTTGCAATTGCTACTCCGGCACTTTTATTTAAATAAGCAACTAGGTTTAAATGAGGAAAGAGTGTGAACTTATACCAGGCATATTGAGAAAGCATATCGGTTCCACCTAAGATGCTGCTCCCAAACAACAGTAAGATGGATAAACACAATGATAAAGATTGGTTGCGAAGGAGTACTGATAAAGTAAATGCGATTGTCGTAATCATGATAACTGTGATAAAGCGCAATAACAGAACCGTCCATGCAGATGAAACGGAGCCCACGGTATATAACTGGTCATCTAAGCTAGTATACAAAAGAGGGTATGAGGCATTATCAAAACCAAACAGGATTCCGCCTATACTGAGGCAGCTTACGGCATAGAATATAAAAATCATAACCGTAAAGAAAAGTGAAGCTAAGAATTTAGACGTTAATATTCTCCACCTTCGATTTGGCGTAGTAGCAATAAATTTAATCGTGCCAAGGCTGAATTCTTGTGAAACAATACCGCTGACTGTTAGCACTGCAGCTAAGCTAACGAAAATTTCTAAACCGTTTGAAGTAACTGTGCTTGTAAACCTCCATGTATTCCATTCATAAGGATTAATGTTGTGCTGTAAATAATAATCCTTATTTTTGACATCAGGTGAATAATATAGACCTGTCGTCTCTGTTGTTTTTTCAGCTTCCTCTTGCTTTTTTTCTTCAAGAAGCTGTTGTTTCCATCCATTTTCATTTGTGTCAGGTAGAACGTTTTTCATAATTAGACCTGTAAACATTACAATGGAAGCCAAAATAGCTAATGAAATGATTGTACTTTTTCTGAAGGTGATTTTTTTAAATTCATTCCATGCTAAATACATTATATTCATACAGCATCCTCCTGATTATGGTCTGTCATCAGCAAGTACTTTTCTTCTAGGGATAACGCTTTTAAGGAAATATAATAAATGAGGATATTTTGTTCCACAAGTTTTTTGATTATATAAGGAATACTACCTTCAGGTGCTTCGATTTCTAATACATTGTTCTCGCTTTGTTTAATGAAGAAGGCATCTTCTTGCTTGTCGACTATTTCCTTCGCTGCATCTGGATAATCTACTTTTATGCTGAACTGTTTTTTTTCTGAGGTTTTGTCTCGTCTTTTGATCTCTTCAATGCCGATGATCTTGCCTTTCTTAATGAATGCTACGCGATCACACAGCTCCTCCATTTCTGACAATAGATGACTAGAGAGTATTATTGAAACGCCTTCATTTGCTAATTGATTGAGTATCTCGCGTAGCTCGATCATTCCTTTAGGATCTAATCCGTTCATTGGTTCATCCAATATTAATAATTTAGGATGGTTTAATAAAGCGTATGCAAGGCCTAACCTCTGTTTCATGCCTAATGATAAATGTTTTACTTTTTTATTTAAAGCATGTTCTATCCCTACTTTGGCACAAATATGATAAATGTCTTCATTAGTAATTGAGGAACTTCTTAATTTGGAAAAATACTTTAAGTTTTGCAAACTGGTCATATTCGGGTACATATCAGGACCTTCAATAATAACACCAATATTCTTCATAAAGTATTCAAAATCACGGTCTGATTTTCCGTAAAACGAAATTTCACCTTCTGTTTTCTTGATGAGCTGTACAATCATTCGGAAAATTGTTGTTTTCCCAGATCCATTAGGTCCTAAAAGGCCGAAAATTTCACCCTTTTTCACTTTAAAAGATACAGAGTCAACGATTGTGGTGTGTTTGATTCTTTTCGTTACTTGGTTTAAAACCAGTGAATATTCAGACATTTTTACTGCTCCCTTCTGTATTTTAGTGAGGATAAAAACCATCAAACCCGAAAAACAAACTTCCAATGAGGCCCACTGCTATTAAAATGATTGAAATGCTGTAAAATAATTTCCGTTTCAATATGATCCCTCTCTCTTTACGATATTGATGTTCCACTTAAGATACCGTAAGCATAATGGCAATAGGAGCTTAGATAAATCAATGCCGAGCCTAAATAATAGTAATCCTGTTCCAAGCAATATCATGCTATTGAAAATAGCGGACATCAGTGGGGCAATTGTATACACAAAAAACGAACTTGCAATGAGTAAGATGCCAATCACTACTACGGAAAGTATAACGGAAACAATCAATAAAAAAGGAGCGAAAAGTAGTAAAAAGTTCAGTAAGCTCATTCCTAAGAGCAGTGTAAATACTTTAAAGATTGAATACCATGTCTTTTTTTCGCTGGCTTTATTAATAAATAAGTCTGCTTCCAAGGTTCTGGCCAAGGCTTTGGGAGTGCCAAGGCTCTGGATAATTTGTTCTTCATGTTTACCTTCTGATTTTCCAGAATGGAACAGCTCGAGGATATCTTCAATTATCTCTTTCTGGTCATGTTTAGGCATATGTTTTATTTCTTCCTTGAGCTGTTTTACGTAATCATCCATCGTCATGTCGTCACCCTCCTATAATTTCCTGAACAAAATTGGTTAACAAAACCCATTCTTCTTTTAAAGTCTGATAATGATCTAACCCTTTTTCTGTGACTGTATAATATTTGCGTGAGGGACCTTGTTCAGACTCAGCTATATATGTGTTAAGACAATCATTTTTGGTCAGTCTGCGTAGAATTGGATAAATTGTCCCTTCGGAAACTGGAAACTTCGTGCTTAACATTTTGATAATCTCATATCCATATAAGTCTTGTCGCAGCAATAAGGAAATAACACACAATTCTAAGGCTCCTTTTCTTAATTGGCTATTCATGGACCTTCATTCCCATCATTGAGAAATAATGTATTTTCTACATTGTAATACACAGTAGTGGGCATTGCAATGTAAACGAGAAAATTTTTATAAATATGGGTATTTTTGATTTGGAACAAAAAAGATCCCCATTAACCAGGGGACCTTTATTATTTACTCTGCCATTTTTTCTAAATTGCCGTTTCGGTCCATTTTGAAGGACGGAGAGGCATGTTCATCTTCTTCAAATAAAACTAGCTTTCTGGCTCTATTCATAATTTTCACCAAGGTTTCATAATCTTCTTGAATCGTCTTATGATCTTTTTCAAGCTTTTGTACTTCTGCCTCAAGCTGTTCCGTTTTGCTTTGCAATTCCTGATTTTCTTTCTTTAAACGCTCATTTTCCATTTTTAAAGCTGATGAATGCTCGTTATTGCCATCGTAATTCTGCAGGAAACGAATCACATCGTTCATTGTCATCTCAGGTGCAGCTGCAGGGGGTTGGGGAGACAATAAGTGTGATAGACTAGCTAACTCTTCCTTAAAGCTTTCATCCACAAAAGGCATGTGTTCGCCTGACATGAAAGGCTGCTGCTCATTTTCAGCTGAAGGTGCGTCTGTTTTAACAGTCTCCTCTGGAGCGGAATCTTGAATGATTTCAGGTTCAACCGCAGGAGGCTGATATAATAACCTTTTTTTCGCAGGCTGCCCGTTTCCGAGCGCTCTCATCCGCTGTTTTCGTTGTTTTTTCGCAAGCTGAAGCGCTTTTTCATATTGATGGCGAACTACCGCGTTCCATCTGAATCCGCAGGCTGCAGATGTCCGGTTTAATTTATCTCCGACTTCTTCAAAGGCGTTCAGCTGAGTGCTGCCCTCCCTCACATGCCGAAGCACTGTTTCGGCTAAAAGCAGATCGTTTTCCTCTGACCAAGCGTCTTGTCGCTGTTTTGTCATTTATCTCAACTCCCATTTTTCTTTTCATGGTATTAGAATGTCCAGTTTGGAAAATATTTATACAAGTTGGCTGAAAGACTAGGAGATACGAAGGATGGAGCGGCTTGCAGGAACAGCCGAATCCTTGTAAAATGAAGAGCGATGTGATTTTTTTGAAAAGTGATTTTAGGTTATTCACATAGATGAACATAGAAATGAAGGGAAGCGTACGTCATGGCTAATGAATTTCGAGTGTGTGATGATTGCCAAGCCACTAATATCAAAACATTGCTGCCGCGTTTAAAAGAAGTGGACCCGGACGCAAAGGTTGAGGTAGGATGCCAATCTTATTGCGGACCCGGACGGAAAAAATCATTTGCTTTTGTGAACAATCGCCCGCTGTCAGCTCCGACAGAGGATGAGCTGATTGACAAAGTAAAAAAGAAAATAAAAAAATAAAAACATATTTTTTCATAGCCTCGGCCCTCAGGTCAGGCTTTTTTGCTTCACATAACGTGTTTTTCGTAGAGATGGAACAAATCGCCGGGCAAATTCAAGGATGTTTTCAAAGAATAGAGTCGATATAATAGAAACACGGCTAAAAAAAAGAGGGAATGACGATGGCGTATCCAAATGGAAAATTATCAGAAGAAAAAGTGTTTAAAGATCCGGTGCACCGCTATGTTCATGTTCGGGACAAGCTGATATGGGATTTGATTGGAACCCGCGAATTTCAGCGTCTCCGCAGAATTAAGCAGCTCGGCACGACGTATTTGACGTTCCACGGCGCTGAGCATAGCCGGTTCAACCATTCTCTCGGTGTCTATGAAATTGTCAGGAGAATGGTTGATGACGTCTTTAAAGGCCGCCCTGAATGGGATGACAGTGAGCGAGAACTCTGTTTGGCCGCGGCGCTGCTTCATGATCTCGGGCATGGGCCGTTCTCGCATTCATTTGAAAAAGTCTTTCATCTAGACCACGAAGATTTTACAAGAGATATCATTTTGGGGGACACAGAGGTCAATCAGGTGCTCAGAAAGGTGAGCCCGCGTTTCCCGCAGGATGTTGCTGAAGTCATTGCCAAAACATATAAAAATAAGCAAGTGGTCAGCCTGATTTCGAGTCAGATAGACGCAGACCGCATGGATTACCTGCAACGCGACGCATATTATACGGGCGTCAGCTACGGGCATTTTGATATGGAGCGGATTCTTCGGGTGATGCGCCCGCGCGAGGATCAGATCGTCATTAAGGAAAGCGGGATGCACGCTGTCGAAGACTATATCATGAGCCGCTACCAAATGTACTGGCAGGTGTATTTCCATCCTGTGACAAGAAGCGCAGAGGTAATTTTAACGAAGATTCTTCACAGGGCGAAGCAACTGCACGATGAAGGCTATGTCTTCACTCACGCTCCGGTTCATTTCTATTCTATTTTTGAAGGGAAATTGACGCTGGAGGATTATGTGAAGCTGGATGAGTCTATTATTTTGTATTACTTCCAGGCCTGGGAGGATGAAGAAGACGCGATTTTATCCGATTTGTGCCGCAGATTCATTAACCGCCAGTTGTTCCAATACGTTGAATTCAATCCGAATGAAGAAATGTCGGCTTATTTTGAGCTGACTTCATTGTTCAAAGAGGCGGGAATCGATCCGAGCTATTATTTGGTTGTCGATTCTTCTTCAGATTTGCCATACGATTTTTACCGTCCGGGAGAGGAAGAGGAGCGTCTGCCGATCCATCTCTTGACGCAAAATGGCCAAATTAAAGAGCTGTCCAGACAGTCAGCTATCGTGGAATCCATCTCCGGAAAACGGCGGACGGACCACAAGCTGTACTATCCGAAGGACCTGATTTGTGACGGCTCTGAACATCCGGAAGCGAAAATGAAAATCCGGCAGCTGCTGGGACTGACATAGAAACTGGAAAGAAGGAAAAAGGAGATGTCGGGAATTTGTTGAAAGAACATGCAAAACTGATGAAGGTGTTCTCGGATTCTGGAGAAATCATCGGGCGGAAGAAGCTGCAGAAAATGATTTATATTGCGAAGAAAATGCAGTTTCCTTTCTATGAGAAATATGATTTTCACTTTTACGGACCATATTCAGAGGAACTGACGCTCCAGATTGAAGAGCTGTGCAACCTTGGATTTCTGCATGAGGTGAAGGAAAAAAAGGGCGGCTACTTTCAATACCGTTATTCGCTGACTGAGACAGGCTCCGCATTTTTAGACCATGCTGATCTGGATATGCCGGATATCAAAGGCTATATCGACAGTGTCAACAGCCGTTCATCACGGTTTTTAGAGCTGGTTTCTACGATCCTTTACTTTGACGGGCTTGAGGCCGAGGAAAAGAAAGAAAAAGTCTTTACAATCAAAAGCAAACAAAAATATACAAACGAAGAATATGACGAAGCGCTTCGATACATAGAAGAACTGAAGCAAATTTGTTAACCATACCAAGCAAAAGAAATGCTCCGTTTCTTTTGCTTTTTTTTAACAAAACCGTTTGCGGTTTCAGAAAATGTATTGTAAAATATATGAAATCATTAAACAATCAGTAATGTATACAGGCTTTGATAAGGACATGAGGTGCTTTTTACGGTTTCCAGAGAGGGAAGGACAGCTGAGATCTTCCTAACGCAGGGAAAGCAGCTTACCGCCTTTGAGCCGTATCGGGGAAATCAAGTATCTGGTACCGTCATGCTGCGTTAAAGCACCTTAAAGCCGATACACCATGTGTGTTGATCGGGAATTTGGGTGGAACCACGGGTACATTACACACTCGTCCCTTTTAGAGGGATGGGTGTGTTTTTTTATGAACTAAATATATGCGATGAAAAGGACATGGATGATCATTACGGTTTTCAGAGAGGGAAGGAAGGGTGAGAGCTTCCCAGCTTAGGATAATCATTTACCGCCTTGGAGCAGCATTGGGGAACTGAAGTATCCAATGCCGTCTATGCTGCGTTACAGCACCGAGCTGACAATATATCGTTTGTCGGGAATTTGGGTGGAACCACGGGTACATTACACACTCGTCCCTTTTAGAGGGATGGGTGTGTTTTTTTATGAACTAAATATATGCGATGAAAAGGACATGGATGATCATTACGGTTTTCAGAGAG
>NZ_JAUMKF010000122.1:0-205 GCF_030519405.1 Bacillus sp. C28GYM-DRY-1 | reverse complement strand
AACGTGTTCTTTGAAAACTAGATAACAGTAGACATCACATTCAATTAGTAAGACAAGATATCACATAGTGATTCTTTTTAACGGTTAAGTTAGAAAGGGCGCACGGTGGATGCCTTGGCACTAGGAGCCGATGAAGGACGGGACGAACACCGATATGCTTCGGGGAGCTGTAAGCAAGCTTTGATCCGGAGATTTCCGAATGGGG
>NZ_JAUMKF010000121.1:0-207 GCF_030519405.1 Bacillus sp. C28GYM-DRY-1 | reverse complement strand
TGTTTAGTTTCGTTTGAATACGAATATTGTTATAATAATGAATGTATTCTGTGACAGTGCGTTCTGCGATGGCGGTCGTAGTTCGATCAATGCTGTTAAGATAGAACGTTTCAGACTTTAGTGAGGAATGAAACGATTCGATGGAGGCATTATCAGCGGGCGTCCCTTTGCGGGACATGCTCATGGTAATGCCTTTTGTGTTAACAG
>NZ_JAUMKF010000120.1:0-215 GCF_030519405.1 Bacillus sp. C28GYM-DRY-1 | reverse complement strand
CAAAGGCCGCCCCTCACTCGACCCGCTGATTTTATTCAAAATGATGTTTATCGGCTACCTCTACGGTATCCGTTCAGAAAGACAGCTTGAAAAAGAAATTTACTACAATATGGCGTACAGATGGTTTTTGGGCCTGAATATCAATGACCCAGTTCCGCACCACTCCACCATCAGCTGGAACAGACGCACACGCTTTAAAGATACAACGATTTTCC
>NZ_JAUMKF010000119.1:0-215 GCF_030519405.1 Bacillus sp. C28GYM-DRY-1 | reverse complement strand
CAAAGGACGCCCCTCACTTGATCCGCTGATTTTATTCAAAATGATGTTTATCGGATACCTCTATGGTATCCGTTCAGAAAGACAGCTCGAAAAAGAAATTTACTACAATATGGCGTACAGATGGTTTTTGGGCCTGAATATCAATGACCCAGTTCCGCACCACTCCACCATCAGCTGGAACAGACGCACACGCTTTAAAGATACAACGATTTTCC
>NZ_JAUMKF010000118.1:0-223 GCF_030519405.1 Bacillus sp. C28GYM-DRY-1 | reverse complement strand
GCTTGTTGGCATTGGCTTTCAGATGAGTTGAATCGGTGAATAGGACACGTCCGCCCACCATGTCATGATTAATGGCTTGAAGAACGATCTCATCAAAAATGTCTTGGAAAATCGTTGTATCTTTAAAGCGTGTGCGTCTGTTCCAGCTGATGGTGGAGTGGTGCGGAACTGGGTCATTGATATTCAGGCCCAAAAACCATCTGTACGCCATATTGTAGTAAAT
>NZ_JAUMKF010000117.1:0-225 GCF_030519405.1 Bacillus sp. C28GYM-DRY-1 | reverse complement strand
CGATGTTTTTCTACAAGCTTTTTTTGTTTTACGCTGTTTTTTTGGATATTCAGCTGATTTCAAAAACAGAAAAAGAGCTCCCGCATACCTAGCTCCGTTTGGCTAGGTATGTGGCAATCTTCTTCATGTTCTGGCATGCGGCTGTGAGGAGAAATTGTTCGCTCACATTCCGTTTTCACCTCAAACTTCAATAGAGAAGCCAATGCTGATGTTTTGAATCTGCAA
>NZ_JAUMKF010000116.1:0-226 GCF_030519405.1 Bacillus sp. C28GYM-DRY-1 | reverse complement strand
CCAGCCTTATGCCATCTAACCCATGTCTGAAATTGTGTCTTATTATTAATATTCAATTTCTGCATGATCTCTTTCATAGGCACGCCTGCCAATCTCATGTCTACAGCCTTCTGTTTCACTTCAACCGGATAACTCACTCTTGTCCCCATAGAAAAAACACCTCCAAGTCTAATTTCGGATAACAATCATCCGTTTTCAAACTTGAAGGTGTTTTTTATTTGTCTCA
>NZ_JAUMKF010000115.1:0-227 GCF_030519405.1 Bacillus sp. C28GYM-DRY-1 | reverse complement strand
AAGGAAGTTGATAGCAAAACGTCAGTCGAACTTGTAGAAATATTGCACAGCACAATGACCGTGCAGGATATCTGTATTCATTTAGGTATCTCTCGGGCGTCTTATTATCGTTGGAAGAAGAATCTGATGAAGGATCATCCCAAACGCCACTTGGAAAAACAAATCGGCACGTTGTGCCGAGAGCACAAGTATCGATATGGATATCGAAAAATCACAGCCATATTAAA